>QMRA01000078.1:0-4815 GCA_003649155.1 Thermoproteota archaeon
ATATGATGACGATGACGATGGAGAAGTTGAAACTGCTTGGGATGTCGGCTCTCTACGTGCAGACATATGGCTACTAGGCTTTGTGAACTGGGGTCACTGGCCTACAGGACCTACCGATGGAAAGTACTTGATATTCGAGTATGAAGACTTCGATGATATCCCCTTCGACTTAGACTAATTTCCCTCATTTTTCTATTTCAAAATGTATTTTTGATGGTGTTTAAGTTATAATAGCTTTAGTTTTTTCAAGAATTCCTTTAAAGGCAATAGTTCATCTCCTTTTAGTGGAAGTATCGGTTTTCTAGGTATTCCACCAGGCATGCCTCTTAAGTTTACGAAAGCCTTTACAGCTGCTATTTGATTATATTGATTTAATATTGAAGTTGCCTCGTTAACTATCATTTGCATTCGCCTTGCTACGTCATAATCTCCCCTACTAAAGGCAGAGTATAGTTTTACTAGGATTTCTGGAATGAAGTTTGCTACGGCTACTATTGCACCTTTTCCTCCTAACATTAATGTTGTAAATATCATGTCTGCATTCCCTGCTAAGACTGATATTTTATTTCCAACTGTTCTTATGAGCTCGCTTACCTGATGAATGTTGTTTGAGCTGTCTTTAATGCCAACAATATTGCTGAACTCGTTTACAAGCTTTTCAACTACTTTAACCCCCATGTTATATCCTGTAAATTTAGGTATGTTGTAGAGTATAATTGGCACGTCAATGGATTTCAAAATTTCACTATAATGTGAGATTAACTCTTTTTCTGAAATTTTGTAGTAGTATGGCTGAACTATTATTAATGCATCAGCACCTAAATCCGCAGCTTCTTTTGAAAGTTGTAAAGTTTCTTTTGTGCTTGGAGCTCCTGTTCCCACTATCACTGGTATTTTACCATTAACTTCATCAAGGACGAATTGAATTAACTTGATTTTTTCTTCCTTTGTAAGATATGGGAATTCTCCATTGCTGCCAAGCGTGACTAGTCCGCTAAGTCCACTCTCAATCCAATAGTTTATGCAAATTTTTAATGCGTCGAAGTCTATCGATTCATCAAGTTTAAATGGTGTGACATGTGGAACGAAAATGCCGCTTAGATTAAGCATTAGATCACCAGTGGCTGATACAAGGATTTAGTTAAATATACGTTGCGCTTTGTTTTCTTTACTTTTCTCTGGATTAAAAGCATAGTAATTGTTTGGTAAAAAGTGTTGATCTACAAATTAGCTGATTAAGAAGAAATAAAGTATAAAGGAGGTAGAGTTTACCTCTCCCAGATGTCTAGTGGTGGTTTTAGGTCTGGTGGTATTGGTGATTTGTATTTTCTTCCTCTTAGTCTTTTCTTGTGTTCTTCCTTGGCTGCCTGTAATAGTTCTGGATTTGTCATTAGGTCTAGTGCAGTTGCAGCCATAACCTTAGCTGCGAAAATTAATGATTTATGTCCTATTCCTGATGCTGATTGAGCTACTGCTTGCCATGTATGTGCTGCTGTTCCTAAAACCCATGCTGCTGTGCTGAATTCAACTGTTGGTGCTATCCAACTTACGTCTGAAACGTCGGTTGAGCCGTAGCTTACTTCGCCGTCGCCCCATGGATCTGGAAACTGGTCATCAATAAGCTTGTCAACTAATTTTTCCCAGTCTGCCCTTCCTGACCTCTGAAGTCTTCTGATTTTTTGCTCTTGTGGAATTGTTTTTGCGATTTCACGTGCGAATTCCAAGTCTTTTTCAGTGTATTTTGGTGGACCTATTTCTCTCATGTTCTTGACTATAAGTTCGGCTATTACTCGATTTGGAATTTTATTTGATACTCCTTTAATGAACTCGACTTTATGGGTTGTTCCCGTCATTAGTGCTGCTCCCTTGGCAATGTTTAAAACTCGCTGGTAGATTTCCTCGACCTGCTCTCTTTCTGGCGCTCTTATCAGATACCATGAGCGCGCATAGTCTGGAACTATATTTGGCTGTGTACCACCTTTTTCAATTACGTAATGTATTCTCGCCTCTTGGATAATGTGCTCGCGTAGGTAGTTTACCCCTACATTCATGAGCTCAACAGCATCTAGTGCACTTCTTCCTGCTTCTGGTGCTCCAGCAGCGTGTGAAGATACTCCATAGAAGTGGAATTTAACTGAGTAGTTGGCTAAGCTGCTTTTAAGCGTAGCTGCATTCATCGTTCCAGGATGATGACTTATAACAGCATCTACGCCGTCAAACACGCCGTCTCTAACCATGAAAACCTTTCCGCTAAAGTTTTCTTCTGCTGGGCATCCGAAGAACTTTATCGTTCCCTTTATTCCATGCTTTTCCATTGCTTTTTTAACCGCTATGGCTGCAGCCATACCAGAAGCTCCGTGAATGTTATGACCACAACCGTGTCCAGGTGCTCCAGGAACTAAGGGTTCTTTCCTTGGAATTGGTTTTTGCGAAAGGCCAGGTAGTGCGTCGTATTCTCCCATTATTCCTATTACTGGTTTTCCTTCACCCCAAGTAGCTACAAAAGCAGTAGGCATACCAGCAACGCCACGCTCAACCCTAAAACCATGCTTTTCTAGTTCGCTGGCAAGTAGTGCCGAAGATTTGAATTCTTTTAGTCCGAGCTCTGCGTATTCCCAGATTTTATCGCTTATTTCAATAATTCTATTCTTATTTTTCTCAATCCACTCAAGGGCAGTTTCCTTTACCACTCCTACAGCCCTCCAAATCGTCATTTTGTTTTTACTTAATTACATCTTTAAATTTATGTTTGCTGAGAAGCGGCTGTAATTATCCTGGTTTGTTCTTTTTGCGCTTTTCCATAAAGCGCTTTATGAGCTCGATTATCGGATTAATTATGATGATTATTGTTATGATAGCTGCAATCCATATTCCAATTTGATCCCAAAAATTATTCAATATTAACGCACCTGTAAAGAGTTCTTTAAGACACCTTATAGAAGTATTCACTATTTAAGTAGAAAGTTTCATATAATCCAAGCGGTGATGGAGTTGACGTCCCCAAAATTTTATGGCGTAATAGTTCCAATGATAACCCCATTCAATGAGGATCTAAGCATAGATTTTGAAGCAGTCGAGTGGCTTGTAGATTACTTAGCTGACAAAGGAGTAAATGGTATTTTCCCTTACTCAACTACTGGAGAGTTCATTCACCTTAAGCATGAGGAGGGATTGAAGCTCGTAAAAGCTGTTATGGAGAAGGTAGGTGGAAAAGTCTGGATTTTACCTGGAATAAGTAGCAATTGCACTTCACACTCTATTGAGCTTGGAAGGATGATGGCTGATTTAGGTGTTGATGGAGCAGTTATAACTCCGCCATTCTTCTTCAAAGTCGGAGTCGATATGCTTAAACATCACTTCTCAATGGTTGCAGAGAAGGTTGATTTACCCATAATAGTTTACAACATTCCATCTGCAACTGGCATAAATATTCCAGTAAGCCTATACGCAGAATTGGCTATGGAGTACAGTAATATTGTAGGCGCTAAAGTCACATTTGACAGTATAGGTTACATGAGGAATCTTATACGTGAAGTTAAGAGTGTGAGGAAGGATTTCACAATCTTAACGGGTTTGGACGATCACCTACTTAATACTCTAATACTTGGTGGCGATGGAGGAATAATGGCTCTGGCAAATGTTGTACCTCAAATTCACATTGAAGTTTACAAGTGCTGGAAAGACAATAACTTGACTGGCGCTATTAACGCGTTCAAGAAGCTTGTGAAGTTAGTTGAAATATATGATGCGGCTTCTTCATTTCCAACTTCCGTTAAAACGGCTTTGAAAGTTATGGAAGCGCCAGTCAAGCCATACGTTAGACCTCCACTTAGAACTGAGCCTCCAGAGGTAGAAGAGAAAATTAGAAGTATACTAGTGGAGGTTGGCTTGCTAAAATCATAACCATTTTACTCACATTGGACTTCCTTTTCGAATTCTTCAGTTAATTTCAATAGTTTTTGTACTCTTTCTTTTGCTAATCTCTTTCCCGTTTCAGTATTCATTGATTGTGGGAGTTTAACTAATTTAGCAAATACGTGGTCTATAGTGTATCTTTCATCATCTATCTGCCTAGTTTTAGGTATTACTTCTGTTGGATGGTGTAGCTTTCTCTTCATGAACTCTCCATAGCATATCATTCTAGCGAAGCCAATGACTCCGAGTGCATCAAGCCTATCTGCGTCTTGAAGTATTGCAGAGAGTAATGTGGCAGGCTTTTTTCTCTTAGACCAACTATGCTCTCTTATAGCACTGCACACTAGTCTTATTTCATCCTCAGTAAACTCGTACTTCTTTAGGATTTGTGTAGCTATTTTCGCTGACTCCTCAGCGTGCTTTTGCTTACATCCTGTTATTGGTATTGCAATGTCATGTAGTAGGCATGCAAGTTTTAGGAGTAGAATGCTTTCACTGTCAAGATGTTCTTCATCAGCTATCTTCAAAGCTAATGTTAGCACTCTTATTATGTGAAGGTAGTCGTGAGAGGTTGGATACTTCCCCCAATTATCCTCATAAACTTTTGAAACGTATTCTTGAACTTCTCTAATAACTTCATTTAAACTCTCCACTTTAGACAAGGTGCCTCAGCTCCGCTTACTAATTGCAACTTACTTGAAATTTATGAGTGCAAAGTGTTTTAGCTTCTTCTACTTTAAATTGTTATGGTGATTTAATTGAGTGTTTTGAAGTGGATTTTAAGTCGTGCGAAGGAAATGGAGGATAGCATTATCGAGTGGAGAAGAGATTTCCACATGTACCCTGAACTTGGCTTTCAAGAGAAGAGAACTGCTGGTATTGTTGCTGATCGGTTGAGAG
>QMRA01000079.1:0-4774 GCA_003649155.1 Thermoproteota archaeon
CTTGATTAGCTCTTAACGATATGCTGAAGAAAGCATGGATTAGCGATAGTGCTCCACCAGCAAATGCAGCTGCAATAATCCCGAGCCACGGATTTCCAGTCGTAAGAGTTACGACATAGCCTGTTACAGCTCCAATAATGACCATTCCCTCAACACCTAAATTAAGAACTCCTGATCTTTCAGCGTATATTTCTCCTAGTGTTCCAATTAGTAATGGAGTGCCTGCACGGATCATCGAGTACAGAAGTGTTTCAATGTAGCTTTGCCAACTCATGTTAGCTTCCTCCGCTCAATTTTCAGCTTAACTTTGTATTGGAGCATTAGTTCGCAAAGAAGAACGGACAAAAGTGTCGCACCATTAAATATGTTGACCATAGCTACGGGTAATCCAAGCATCATCTTCATCACATATCCACCAACAAGTAGCCCTCCAAAAAACAGCGAAGTTACAATTACCAGTATAGGATTTAATCTCGCCAGCCACGCAACTATTATTGCGGTGAAGCCGTATCCCATAGAGATGCTCTCAGGATACCTGAGCCTGTAATGTATACCTGCAATCTCTCCTGTTCCAGCTAAACCTGCTAGTCCACCGCTTATTATCATTGATAAAAGTACAACTTTTACGTAGCTGATACCAGCATACTTAGCTGCTTCAGGATTACCACCTGCAACTCTAATTTCGAAGCCAAAAGTTGTTCTAGTGATAAGGATGTAAACTAGAATTGATGATGCAATTGCGAGTATGAGAGTTGCTATGTGAATTCTAGTGCCTGGTATGCAAATTAGTTTGGCTGCATCGGGAATCTCATCAGTTATTGGATAGCCCCATTCTTTAGATCCTCTCCAAGGACCATATATAAGGTATCTTACAAGCTCAATTGCAATGTAATTCATCATTGTTGTAACTATAACTTCATTAACGTTGAAAAAAGCCTTTAAAAATGCTGGAATTGCACCCCACATTGCTCCTGCTGCAAATCCTGCAAGAAACATTAATGGAACAAGAAGGTATGGAGGTAAATCGCCAGTGAATAGTGCCACTCCAGTTGCAGCTATTGCCCCTAAAAGGAGCTGCCCCTCAGCACCAATATTCCATATTTTTGCTCTATAAGCAACTGTAAGTCCAACTCCACAAAGAGCTAAAGGAATCGATTTGACAATAGTTTCAGATATTCCTGGAATACTTCCAAAAACATTAAATGCAATAATTTTGTATGCTTCAACCGGATCAACTCCATAAACTTTCAAGATAACTCCACTTACAAATAAAGCAAAAGCCACAGATATTTTAGAGTAGATTAAAGCTTCAATCTTCGACGGTGGAGGCCGTTTCTCCAGCTTTATCTCAATCAACTTTAACGCCTCTCATAGGCTCCTGACATCATTAACCCCAAAGTTTCTATATCCGCTTTCTCACACGGCAATTCTCCTACAATTCTACCCTCAAACATAACTGCTATTCGATCACTTAAACTTAAGATTTCATCCAAATCTTCTGATATAAGTAGTATTGCTACGCCTTCGCTTCTCCTCTTTAAGAGAAGTCGCCTAACATACTCAGTTGAGCCCACATCCAACCCATATGTGGGGTGAACTGCGATTATCACTTCACTGCCGCTTGAAAGTTCTCTTGCTAATATCAAACGTTGAATATTACCTCCGGAGAGTAGTTTGGCCAGTGCTTTTTCACTTGGAGTCGCTATTTTATACTCTTCAATAAGCTTCTTAGCGTAGCCTTCGATAGCATCATAATTGAGGAAAAACCGATTAGAAAATGGATTTTCCCTATACTTCTTTAAAACAAGGTTTTCAGCTACGCTCATATTTGGTACAAATCCCATTTTCCTATCTTCTGGGATGAATGCAACTCCTAACTTTATAACTGAGCTAGGTCCACTATTAGTCACATCTACACCGCCAATGTAGATCTTACCTGAAACAACCTTCCTCAATCCGGCTATTGCTTCAACAAGTTCTCTCTGCCCATTCCCAGCCACACCAGCAATCCCGTAGATTTCTCCGCCTCTAACTTCAAATGAAACATCTTTAACAGCCAATTGACCTCTATCACCTAGCACATTTAACTTCTCAACTTTTAGTTGCGGATCAGTAAGCTTAGAAGGAGCCTTTTCAAGCTCGAAAACTACTTCTCTACCAACCATCAATTTAGCTAGCTCGTACTCATTTGTCTTTGAAGTCTCCATTACTCCTACAACTTTTCCTTTTCTCAACACTGTAACGCGATCGCTAATTTCCATTACTTCCTTCAATTTATGAGTTACAAATACTATTGACTTACCTTCACTTGCCATTCGCCTCAAAAATTTAAACAACTCTCGAACTTCACCAGGAGTTAAAACTGAAGTTGGCTCATCTAATATGAGAATCTTTGCACCTCTACAGATAGCCTTGAGAATTTCGATTCTTTGCTTTTCACCAGTTGACAGTTGCCATACCTTCGCATCTAGATTAACCTTTAAACCATACTTTTCCATTACATCCTTCACTTTCAACTTAACTTCTTCAGCCGGGTTAAGAAAGCTGGTTTTAAGTCCCATTGCAAGGTTTTCAGCTACACTGAGGGTTTCGACAAGCATAAAGTGTTGGTGAACCATTCCAATTCCAAGTTTTATAGCATCTCTAGGAGACCTTATCTCAACAAGCTTCCCATCAACGTAAATTTCACCTTCATCGGGCATGTAAATACCATAAAGAATATTCATTAACGTTGTTTTTCCAGCGCCATTCTCTCCTAAAAGAGCATGTATTTCACCTTTCTTAAGTTTAAAATCTACATGATCATTTGCGATAACGTCAAGGAAGCGTTTCACGATGCCTCTCATTTCCACAACATATTCTTCATTCCTAATTGCTTGATGAGAATGTTGATTTAAATTTAAACTCAATTTATTTTCCCCCGAAATAAAATGGGAAAGAGGGATTTTAGCCTCCACTTGGAATTGTTCCGACAACGTTGTCGACGAACCAGTTCATTGTCCACAGTTCATCGTGGCAAGCTCTTTGCCCTGCTGGTACGCGGAGATTACCATTTTGATCGTATATTGGGCCAGTGAATGGGTCAAATAGTACTGTAGGCTCGCTCATCTGCTCTAGCCTCCTCATAACTAGGTCGTAGACGCTTATTTCTCCAAACTCTGGGTGATCAATTACTTTCTCCTTTAGAACTGGTATGAACTTTGGATTAATTGGCACTCCAAAGTCTGCTCCAAGTTCAACTGCACCTTCCCTGAGCATCCACCAATAGTCTACATTCTCAAGATTAGTTGTATTGTATGCTCCAGCGTAAACTTTTGCAATTATGTCTTCATAGATTTTCTCCCAATGCACTAGCTGTCCGCTTACGCAGACGTCAGGCCCGTAGGAGAGCATTGGACTGTAATGAGAGAATACGTAGATCGGCTCACCTAAGTTGTAGTGCTCTTGAGCTACTTCAACGACTGTTGGAGAGTCTTCTGTAAATGCAAGTACGTCACAGCCCTGAGCTATTAGCGCCTCAGCAGCTTCTCTAGCTAATTGAGGAGCGTACCACTCGTGAATCCAAACCACATGTACTTCTGCATTTGGATTGACCTCTTTAACTCCCAATGCAAATGCATTGATGTGCCTTATGACTTCAGGAATTGGGTGAGCAGCAACATAGCCAACTTTGTTTGTTTTTGTTAGGGCTCCAGCCATTAATCCATTTAAGTAGTATAGCTGATAGAACTCAGCGAAGTATGTTCCAACGTTAGGTGCTCTCATATAGCCTGAGCAGTGGAAGAATACTACATTAGGGTACTTGGATGCAGCTTCAATAGTCGGATTCATAAATTCAAAGCTAGTTGTAAATATTACAGTATAGCCTTGCTCAACTAGCATGTCAATAACTGCTTCAACTTCACCTGCCTTTACACTTTCTACATACGTGGTTTTGAGCCATTTGAACTTATTCTCCACATAGCGTCTACCGACATCATGTGCATGAGTCCAGCCTAAATCGCCAATTGGCCCAACATATATCCATGCAGCCTTAAGTTCTCTTTCCACTTCGACAGGAACTTCTTTCTCTATAACTTTTGGTGGAATTAAAGCATAACTTATCGCTGCGCCCACTATTAGTGCGATCACTGCAACGGCTATGAGGTTCCCATACTTAACTGCTGACATTGAATCACCAACCGAAACTTTATACAGAAGCCATTTAAATCTTATTTTCACATTTGTTTAAAATTTACACAGTCGATATAAAATTTTTCCGACCTGCAACTCCGCACACAACCATACATGTGAATTTAACAATTCAAGTTTGTATAGTTAGCTTGTGACCGTAGCGCTTAATAAATAATGTATTAAATTTAATGAACGCTGAGGGAGCTCAATTGAAGGTCGGCGTGTACATCTGTCATTGCGGAAAGAACATTGCTGGCGTAGTAGATGTAGAGAAGGTAGCTGATGAAGTATCCAAGATTCCAAACGTGAATGTAGTAAGGCACTACCCATTTATGTGCTCAAAGTCGGGTCAAAGCTTAATCATAAATGACATTAAAGGTGGTAAAGTCGATAGAGTTGTTGTAGCAGCATGCTCTCCAAGAATGCATGAAGAAACTTTTAGGCATTCATTAGAAGATGCTGGACTCAATCCATATTTACTTGAAATTGCAAATATCAGGGAGCAGTGTTCATGGGTTCACTATGATGACCGTGAAAAGGCTACATTGAAAGCGCTTGAGCTCATTAAAGCAGCTATAGCCAGAGTTTCAAAATATGAGCC
>QMRA01000080.1:0-4720 GCA_003649155.1 Thermoproteota archaeon
ACTGCCAATAGTATGAATAGTGTCCAGTAGATTACTCTTCTATCAATTTCGGCTAGTTTTAACCAAAGGCTCTTCTCAGCTTCAGTCATTTAGCCACCTCCAGCTTCACCCATTGTACCAAGATATCCTCTTTCAATTCCAACCATCACTCTTAGTGCATAGAGAATCAATCCTAAAGCAGCGGTAACCAAAATTGCTCTGATGAATGGTGCTTGACCGTAAAGTTGCAACCATTCATTTATTACTGGTATGTCCTTCCACAGCACTTCTCCAATGGTGCAGTTTCCAAGCATTACTAGGATTCCTGCTACTAGTAATACAGCTGCTTCAGTACTTCTTGCTCTAAATGCTCGGTAAGCAGCTGAACAAATGTAGAATCCAGTCGTGGCGTATAGCGTTGCACCTAATGGCGTGTATACCCACTTAAATTGCCACGAGTAGAATCCAGTCGTTTCACTTATTAATCCAGCTATTGTCGCAATTGCAGTGAAGAATAATAACCATGCGCTGAAAGGCCACATTCCAGGAGTTCTTCTTTTAATATAGTATAGGTGAATTCTTGCAGCAGATAGGAATCCTAGAGCTAATGCGAAGGTCGCTATTCCTACAGACCATGTCTGCATTAGCTTGACTGTTGCATCTAGTTCAGGTATGTAAAAGAAGTAGCTTAGCCATGATGCGCCCATTACCACTCCTACAATGAATATGTATATTTCAGGTCTTCTCAACACGCTTGCCATATATTTTCACCTCATCTATTTAGCATCCAGCTTATCACATGAATTCCTGCTGATTCCAGTATTATTCCAATTACTGTTATTGCCATTAGTACGAATTTTACCCAATCTTCACTTGCAATGCTGGCAACTTGCATTGGTTCTCTTGAAATATAGGCTGCAGCAGCGTAGAGTTCCTCTCCGATTAAAACGTAGTCCGATGTTGCTACGATGAATGCTAACTGGTGAGTATTTGCTGTGCCAGCAACGAGAAATGCGTCAACTAGTTTTGCTGCTTCACCGATAACTACGGACTCATAGTACAGCCCTCCTATGTGGAAGCTTGCTGCTGGTCTTTCTCTCTGCAGTGTTCCTAAGATTCCTGTAACCATTGGGGATTGACCTGGGAAGTAGTTGATTATTTTTGGATCAAACTTTTCTGGCTTGCCTTCCCTCAAATATGCGAGCCTAATTACTTCCTCAGTTAATGGTATTGCGTCGGCTTGCATCATGTTCATTATTAATCTTACATCATACCTTGCACATAATTGGGCTACGTAGCCCAGTATGCTTGATGAAGCTACGACTTGTGGTCCTTGGTGTGAAGCTAATCCTCCGCCCCAACCTCCACCTGCACCGTAGGTGTAGTGTACTGGCTTGCCCATTTCCGCTGCTCTACCAATAGCTTCTTCAATTGCATCGATTGCTGGTAATTTTCTCAGGTAGATTTCCTTGCCCGTTTTCAAAAGTCGATGAGCAACGTACAGAAATATGGCTGTCATTAGTAGTATTACTAATTGGAAGCCCCTTCCCTCAACAACAAATTCCATGGCCAAATTTATTGCTCCAGTCATTGTATTCCTCCTTCTTAAGATGAAAATTATAGGTAGCTAATAATTCTTAGTGATGAGATGTGTAAATTTAAAAGCTTTTTGATATATACAACTATGATTAACCAAAAAGTAGAAAAATGCATTGGGATATTATATTAATACTCTGCCTAACTTGGTCTAACGTATTGGCTACCTATCGTGTCCCTAGCTATAATGTACCTCATAATGTTTTGAGCACCCTCTGCACCTATAACGTATGAGAATAGTCCGAGCCAAGCTCGATATACTGGACATTCTTTGGTGTATGCAAATGCTCCATGCCACTTCATGACTTCTTCCGCGATGTCGACTGCAGTTTCAGGCGCCCACATCTTTGCCATTGCTACTGGAACGTTCAGGTCCTTTGGATTAAGTGTAGGGTCTTTTTCAATGTATATTTTGTCGGCTAATCTTGCAGCCCTGTACACGAAATACTTCGCAGCTTCAAAGCGGGCATAGAGCTCAGCAAATTTGAAGTTTACGCCTTGAAATGAAGATATGTATCTTCCACCGAATAGCCTTCTTTGCTTAAACCACTGAGCAGCTTGCTCTAGAAGCCACCTCGTTGCGCCTATGCATGCAGCTGCGACCACTATTCTGGCTAGATTGAAGCCTTCCATGACGTGGTAGAACCCTCTATTTTCCTCACCAAGCAAGTACTTTTCTTCGAGCTCGAAGTTTTCGCAAATAAATCCTCCAGTAGTAAGTCCATGCCTTCCTATGTCCGGATAAATTGTTGGGTGAAAGCCAGGTTTTTCTTTCCCATTCTTCTTAGCTAAAAAGGCAAATGCTGATAGGCCTCTATGTCCTGGACCTCCAGTTCTAGCTACTAGGAACCATCCTCCACCCCAAGGCAGCTTCATTACTTCTCCTACACCGCTTATGAAAGCTTTCTCTCCATTGAACACGTAGACCCCGTCCTTTTTTGTTGCAGTCATCTTTATGCCTGCAATGTCAGATCCACCTTGAGGTTCAGTAGTAGCGATGCCGAAAAAAGCATTGCCCTTCGCAACTTCTGGGATAATTTCCTCACAAACCTCCTCCTTACCAAATTGCTGAAGAGCGAAAGGCCACCCATTGTTTAGAAGTGCATAGACGGCTATTGCTACTGAAGGATCTGCATAAGCTATTTCATCAACTGCGATCACGGCCATAGTGTACGTTCCGCCTTGACCACCATACTTTGGGTCGCAGGGTATCGCGAAGAGACCTTGCTCACCCATCTTTTTAATAAGGTCAAGGGGAATTTCCATAGGATCTTTACTGGCTTTCTCATCAATTTCAACCCATTTTGGAGCTATGTATCTTTGACAAAACTCCCGCACTACCTCTCTGAATAATTTTTCTTCCTCACTGAATTCGACAACTGGATCTTTCGCATAAGTAATTGGCAGTTCACTCATGCAAATCCCCAAGTAACATCAGATGCATTTATATTAAAAACCTTACCAAAGCTAAAGAACTTTAAAAATTTCATTAAGTCCAAGCTAAAACCTTTAATACTGTCTTGAGTTAAAGTGGGTAGGCGCTAGGAGGGTTATAAGTGGACGTGCTGCTATTAATACCACTAGGAGTAGGAGCCCTATCATTACTAGTGGTAGCAATACTATACCACTCAATCATAAAGGAAGACGCAGGAACACCAAGAATGCGAGAGATCGCCGGATATATAGAAGAAGGGGCAAATGCTTTTCTCAAGCGAGAATTTAAAACTATAGCTTACTTCTCAATTCCAATAGCAATAATACTCTTAATAGCACTATGGCCAAAACATGAAATAGCAGTCGGCTTCATACTAGGCTCACTATTCTCAGGCATAGCCACCTACGTTGGAATGAAAGCCGCAGTAAAAACGAATGTAAGAGTAACTAACGCTGCCAGATCCTCAGCAACTAGAGCATTAACACTAGCATTTGGCGGAGGAGGAATAACTGGACTACTAATAGTATCACTTAACCTAATTGGAATAACAATACTTTACGTAGGCTTCGGAGGAGGCCCGCATAACCCAGAAGTAGTAAGCGAACTAGTAGGATTCGGATTTGGAGCCAGCTTAACAGCACTATTCGCCCAAGTAGGAGGAGGAATATTTACAAAGGCTGCAGATGTAGGAGCAGACCTAGTCGGCAAAGTTGAAGTAGGAATACCAGAAGACGACCCAAGAAACCCAGCAGTAATAGCAGACCTAGTCGGAGATAACGTTGGAGACTGCGCTGGAAGAGGAGCAGACCTATTCGAGTCAGGCTCCGACAACCTAGTCTGCATGATGATTCTAGGATTAACATTCCTACCTATATACGGTTGGAAGGCAGTAGTATTCCCACTACTAATAAGGTCAATCGGCAACCTTGCAACCATAGCTGGAATAGCAGCAGTAAGATTCACCAGCAAAGTAGAGCCTATAAACCGAATAAACATATCCTACTTAACTGCAGGGATAATATCGGTCGCAGTATTCTATTACGTCTCAGTATACTTCATGGGCGACATAAGGCTATTCTACTGCCTAACACTCGGACTAGTAACAGCACTAGTAGTATCACTAGTTACACAGTACTACACAAGTGGCAACAGATTACCAGTAAGAGACATAGCTATCGCATCAAAATCAAGCCCAGCAGTCAACATCATGATAGGACTAGCATATGGACTTGAAAGCGCAGTTCCATCAATGGTAATAGTAGCACTAGCAATAGCAGCAGCATATCTGATCTTCGGAGGAGATGTGCTGGGAATATTTGGAGTGGCAGCAACAGCTATGGGACTAACTGAAATGAAAGGCATAATAATGGCTTCAGACACATACGGGCCAATAGTCGACAATGCAGCATGAATAGCTGAGATGTCCAATTTAGAGAGATAAGTTGAAAGAGCAATGGACGAGCTAGATGCCGTGGGAAACACCACCAAAGCAATAACCAAAGGATTCGCGATGGCAGCGGGAATACTAACAACAGTAGTAATATTATTCGCCTACGTAAGTGAAGCAGCGAGGTATTTAGGCATAGAATTTAGAAGCATGAACGACGTAGTAGTAAACCTAGTAAACCCGCTTTCGATCGCAGGCTTCCTGGTAGGAGCAACCATACCATTCCTATTCTCAGCACTAATCATCAGAGCTGTCAGTAAAGC
>QMRA01000081.1:0-4717 GCA_003649155.1 Thermoproteota archaeon
AGTGTGCAGTGTAATGGCTGTACTTTGGGAAACTTATGTACCTACCTAGAAAAGCATCTTTCTCCATATGAGCCGCCTTATCATCTTCTTATTTTGACAATTATATCTAAAATTGACTTAGCCAATTCAGCTAGACGGCACAATTTATCAATATCATCTGTCTTCTCAATTTCCTCAGCGACTTTCAAGAGCTTAAAGGAGAGTACTTCTTCAAGCTTTGCCGTAGCTATAATTGACAATTCTTTAATTTGCTCGCTTTCCTTAGTGAAGATAACTTTTCGTTTGCATACAGGGCAAATTATTTCTCCTGTTTTCAACTTGAACAGTGGGGCGCTACACTCAGGGCATATTTGTGGTAGCATTGTAGCTCCTGACCTCAGCAAATCTGCCATTTCCTTTAGCTTAGCTCTATCGTCGTCCATAACTATCCCTCAACTGCCGAACTATAGAAAAATTATAAAAGGTGAAAGTTAAATTTGCCCCCGAGAATTGAAATTAAGCGGGGGCTTGATCCACAATGGTCGAAGATAAAATTCAACAGGCAATAGTTCTTCTACAGCGAATCGTTGAGGATACAAGTGTACCTAGAAACATTAGGAGAGCAGCAAGCGAAGCAATAAAGGCACTGCAAACAACAAAGTATACTCCAGGTGTGAGAGCTTCAAATGCTATTGGAATACTAGAGGAAGTCTCGCAAGATCCAAACATGCCAACTCATACTCGAGTTCAACTGTGGAGCATAACTTCAATATTAGAGACAATAAAGGATTAATCATCCATTTCATCACCTATTTTCCAACAAGCTTAAATCGTAACGCTTTAAATTTAAAGTAGAGCCGGGGTAGCTCAGCATGGTAGAGCGACGGGCTGTTAACCCGTTGGTCGCCGGTTCGAGTCCGGCCCCCGGCGCCAACTACTGCTAGAGAAAAACCTATAATCCACATCTAGTTACTAATTTATGGTGGGCCCGTAGCTTAGCGGTAGAGCACCCGGCTCATAACCGGGGGGTCGTGGGTTCGAATCCCACCGGGCCCATCAATTGTTTTGATGAATTTTTAATTTGCAATTTAATTTAACGCACTATGAATTAAATTTGAAACTGAGAAGTACAAACTTCAAAAGCCATAGAAGTGATTGTCATCAATTACTTATGGGCAAAAGCGTACAGTCAACCTATTTTAGCCCACTTTTTTCTGCTTTTTAGTATATAGACGATTTTATCTTCAATTATTTTGAGAGGGTTGTCGGGAGATGATATTGGTACTACGCCTATGTCTATTATGTCTTGGCGTAGTGCTTCCTTAATTAACTCATCAATTTCTTCTTCTGACATGCCCTTGCTAGTAAAGTATTGATAAAGTTCTTCTTTGAAGAGAGTGCTTTCACGAAAATGCTTGAAAGCCTGAGCAATTATATGCCTTATCTTGGACTTGTCTACATGTTTGTTTTCCATAGCCTTCTCCATCATCAAAGTTTCATGCTTAAACCTAATGAATTAAGCGCTAATTGCATGATTTTTCCTTATCCAAATAGCTCTTTTAATTTCTTAGTGATTACTTATTTAAATAATTAAACCTTGCAATGTATTTAAAATAGGATACAATCTTACTTAGTTTACTTAACTTTGTTATATTCTTTGCCAAAGTTGGTGTATTAGTGCGGGGGGTGGGATTCGAACCCACGCAGGCCTACGCCACGAGGGCCTGAACCTCGCGCCTTTGACCTGGCTCGGCCACCCCCGCTCGAGTTAATTCTTACTTTACATTTAACTAAATCTTTAACGGTAAGCTAAGCATTTTTATTTAGCCGTTTGCTTCAATTCTTGATGAGTTAGTGCTGGTGGTAATGTGCTAAAACAAGTTATTAAGTGCTTAGTTTTAATTGGCAAGTCTGATAGTGAGATATTGAATGTCGCACGTAAAGCTTTCCCAGATCAAGTGAGATCTTTAAGTGATGATGCTCTTTATGAGGTGATTTTGGGAGTTAGGCGTGATGTGTGTTTTAAGGCTGCTTCAGACCTGTTTATACAAGGCTTTGATAGAGATGAAATTTTAATGGAGTTAAGTGCAATTCGAGGTCCACTTCCTCAACAAATAATTGACCAAGTTCTTGAAAATGCAGCTAAATCCGACTTATCCAAGCCGTGCAAAGCTCCTCTTAAAGAGCTAGATAATATTGCATCTCGCCTAAGAAATGAAAAGCTATTTCTAGCTACTGAAGTTGCCGGCCCACTTTTGACTTTCAAACTGTATGGAGATAGGCTTTTTCCTGCATATATTGACCTCTCCATAACTATTGAAAAGTACGATGACGATCAAAGAAGCCTTCTACTAAACTTCCTCAATTCTCTTGTTGGGAAGACTTCTAAGGACGTTACAAGGCTATTAGTTAAGGAGCTAGAAGCTTTTGGCAATGAGTACGCCAAGCTTGACATATTAACCTTAGTTATGGGGTATATTGAGGAAGACGCAGTGTCGCTGGTTTCCAGAGGCTCATTGAAAGATGAAGTTATCGAGAAGCTTAAAGCCAAGTACTCGGACGTCCTAGACTATATCTTACGAACGCAATCCACTTTCTCTCCAATCGACCGTGAGCTCAAAAAAGCCATCACAGCAGTAGAGCCTTTTCGTGAAAAGCTGGGAGATGTTGCCGGCAACATTACTAGGGTGGGCGCAAATAGATTTATAATCGCCACGCCAGCGTACATCTACCCAAATTTCATGTTAGACATAGTAACTGTTTCTTGGAGCAGGCACATTAGAGACGTACTTGTAAAGTTGTTTAACAGCGTAGCCTCTCAAGGCATAAATTCTCTCGCAAAATTCCTCATAAACTGGCTTAGGAGCTTCCAAAGTAAATAGCCTTAATTTCCTGCTAACTTTTAGTAGTTACCCACAAGGTATATGTGCTATGACTATGATAGCCAATGCAGGTGGTTAAATGCGCATACTAGTTCTTGGCTGCGGCCCAATGGGTTACGCGATTGTTAAAGACTTAGTTAAAGACGACCAGATAGATGAAGTAGCAGTAGTAGACATTAGTAGTAAGCGCTTGGAAAACTTAAAGACCTTTGTGAAGAGCGATAAGGTCATAACAATTCAAATGGATGTAACCGACAAATCAATGCTGTTAAAGACCATGAAAAATTTCGACTGTATTGCTGGCGCCCTCCCTCATAGACTTACCGTTCATGCTGATAGGACTGCTATTGAAGCTGGCGTAGATATGGTTGATTTAGCATTTGAGCCTGAGCAGCTCGAGCTTGACGACATGGCTAAGAAGGCAGGGGTTACTTTAATCCCTGGATGTGGAGTGGCTCCTGGTTTAAGTAACATGCTCGTCGCATATGGCGCTAGTAAAATGGACGTTGTTGAAGAGGTGTGCATAAGAGTTGGAGGCATACCATTTAATCCCACTCCTCCACTCGACTACAAGATAGTATTCTCGGTTGAGAGCGTAATAGCCGAGTACTGCAGGCCAGTTAGAATCGTGAAGGATGGGCAATTAATTCGCGTTCCGGCACTATCTGGTATAGAGAAGTTTACGTTACCTGAGCTTGGCGAGTTAGAGTGCTTTTACACTGATGGTCTATCAACGCTGATCAATACAATGAAGGGCGTTAAGAACATGTGCGAGAAAACTATCAGGTGGCCTGGACACGCTGAGAAGGTTAAGGTTTTAAGAGACCTAGGATTCTTCGACGCTGACCCGATTGAAATTGGAGGCGTAAAGATCTCTCCAAGGTTATTGTCAGCTAAGTTGATGAATGAAAAGCTAAGGATGGAGGAAGGCGATAAGGACATAACTGTCCTTCTCGTCGACGTGGTAGGGAATAAAGGCAACCTGCGAGTTCACTGCAACTATAAGATGATCGACTACTACGATGATGTGGAAAAATTAACCTCCATGGGGAGGACAACTGGATTCACTTGCACAATTATGATGAGAATGGTCTTAAAGGGTGAGGTTAAAGGCCCTGGAGTAATTCCTCCTGAATTAGCGCTTACTCCAAAGCAATTTGAATACTTTGCCAATGAACTTGCTAAGAGAGGCATTTACATTCATGAAACTGTGACAACTTCGAGAACTATGATGTAATTGAAAATTAAGATACAACGTATAGCTAGCTAAACTACCTTCTCCTTCTTCTTTGCCAGGGCAGTCCGCCCATTACTATCCTTCTAAAATAGTTACGTCTACTTCGCTTTCTCGGGAATGGATTAGTCCTCGGCTTAGGAGGTATCTTCGGAGTGGCTGCTCTAACCTTACCTGCTTTAGTAAGTGATCCGTGGCTGGGCATTCTTCCTCACCCGACCCTATCATACCTGATCGAAGTACTTAAACTTAATGGTATATTAGCTTAAATTGGCTCCTTAATTCCCGCCGCATTTCTCCTATATCTCCCCAGCTCATGTAGTTTCTCAAGAACTTCAATGGGAAATACTGGTCCATCTTTACAAACTCTAAGTCCTAGAGGGTCCATAACGCATGAACCGCACACTCCAATTGCGCATTTCATGTATCTCTCCAGGGATGCTTGCATGTGAATTCCCTTTTTCTTTGCAATCTTCAAGATGCTTAGTATCATCGGCTCTGGCCCGCAGACGTAAATTTCATCGTAAAATCCTTGATTTAGGAGTTTTTCAGCCAGCTCTGCTGCGGTAGCCTTTTCTCCTAGAGAACCGTCGTTGGTAGCTATCATTAACTTTATTTTGCC
>QMRA01000082.1:0-4623 GCA_003649155.1 Thermoproteota archaeon
GTTGGGAGCATGAAGAATGCTGCCTGAGCTCTACTCAACTCCTCTTTCTCATCTTCGATTAGCTTAGGCATACTTGGGCTGCCGAGTTCCTCCTCACCTTCAAATATGAAGTAAATGTTTGCTGGTAGTTTTCCATAGGCATCCTTTAATGCTTCAAGACCTAAAAGCATGGACATTAATGGAGCTTTAGTGTTTACAGCTCCTCTAGCAATAATTTTGCCTTCAATAATTTTTGCTTCAAATGGAGGTGCTATCCACTTATCTAAAGGTTCAACTGGCTGCACGTCATACATGTTGTATAATACTAGCGTATTTCTTGCTCCATTATCCATGTATCCGTAAACTATTGGGTGCCCGCCGTATCTAAGCAGATTGCATTCAGCTCCAAATCTCTCCTCTAAAAAGTCTTTTAGAAAATTAGCTGTCTCCTCAATTCCCTCGCCAGTAGCTGAAATACTTGGCATTCTGAGGAAGCTCAGCACTTCTTCAAGGTAATCACTCCACCTCTCCTGAATCAAGGACAATGCTCGATTAAGCATAGCAAACACCACTCATAGTTAAGTAGGGATAGGCTTAAATATTGAATGAAATTTACGAAACAATTTAATTGCTAATGCTTATATGATTGAAATTAGAGATACTAAGTAATTGATGGAGGTCTAGTTTATGATCGATATTATAGGGCTCCTATTCTGGTTCCTAATAATTATTACAATGCTCTGGCCCCAAATACAGTACAGGAACATTCAAGTTGCAAGATTAAATCTAATCAAAAAGCTCGAGCAGAAGCTTGGCTTCAGAATAATAACAATGATCCACAGGCAAGAAAGTATTGGCTTCTTCAAAATCCCAATTTACAGATTCATAGATATTGAAGACTCCGAAGCAGTTCTTAGAGCAATAAGGAGCACTCCACCTGAAAAGCCGATAGCACTCATAATACACACGCCGGGAGGACTCGTATTAGCGGCATCTCAAATTGCAGAGGCATTAAAGAGGCATCCGGCAAAAAAGGTTGTCATAGTCCCACACTACGCAATGTCTGGAGGAACACTAATCGCACTTGCGGCAGATGAAATATGGATGGATCCAAACGCAGTATTAGGACCATTAGACCCACAATTGATGAAAGGCAACCTCCAGCTCCCAGCACCATCAATACTGAAGGTCGTAAAGTTAAAAGGAGCTGAAAAAGTGTCTGATGAAACACTAATACTAGCAGACATAGCTGAAAAGGCAATCAAACAAACGCAGGAAATAATCATAAACCTACTAAAAGACAAGATGGACGAAAATAAGGCAAGTGAAATAGCAGTTAAATTGACAGAAGGAATATGGACCCACGACTACCCAATAACAGCTGAAAAAGCCAAAGAATTAGGACTGCCAGTAAAAATTGGACTACCACCCGAAATATACAAGTTGATGGAGTTATATCCTCAAGCTCACACCCACAGGCCAGGAGTAGAATTCATACCATACCCTTACTTGCCAAAGCCACCAACAAAGAAGCAGGGAACTAAGTAAATACACAAAAAACTTAAAATAAATGGATAGAAGTCAGGAAAATTTAAATTATAATTCCCTCCTCCTCATACTTAAGTTCAACACCTAACACGACTCGACTATTAAAGCTCGCTTGCGTTAAAGGGTAAACCTGTATATTTGCCTCTTGCCCTTTGATAAGCCTCCTTAAACCAGCAATGAGGTTTGCCCTCTGACTGGCAGTCAAAGGGCCAGCGAAAGCACTCTTCTGCACTCTCTTCAAACCCATAGACTTCAAGAAGCTTGCAACCCTATACCTCAACCTATCATCAGGAATGTCATAAATAACTAGAGTTATCATTTGCATATAAATGCACCCAAACCAACTATATTTCAAGATTAAATTAACATATTTTTATTAATTAAATCTAAGTGTGTTTACGGCTTAGGCTACCACCTCGACTTATATGGCTTATAAGTGTCTGTACCCCTAAAGTGCCTTACAAGCTTTCGAGCCTGCTCAAGAATAACTGGTGAAATCGGCTTCTTACCCTCATGAATTCTGCTCATAACAGCTCTCCAAACCTCCCTAACCGCCTCTCTATCATTTTCCTTAAGCTTATTGAAAATTGAAGAATTCCTCCTTGCCAACTTAATTAACGGTCTATCAACGCATATCGGCCTAAATTCCTCCATCAAGTCGAAGGCTAAAGCCATCTTGCCAGCTCTAGGCTTATGGAGAAATCCAATGTATGGATTTAAGCCGACGATAAAAATCGTCCTCCAAACCTCCTTCAGCAAAGCAGAATAACCAATATTCAATGCAATGTTAAATGAGTCAACTCCCTCTCCTGGAATTCTCCGAGCCCTAGTAATCCTACGCTCAAATCCAAGCTCCTCAGGAATTATTTTAGCAACAGCACTCCAGTAAATCTTCGCAACTTCAGCCTCAACCTGCCTAGCACCATCAACACTATCAATTTTGCTAAGCTTATTTTGAATTTTCTCAATGTCATCGATAGCTCTAAGAAGACTCCTCCAACCACGCTTTCCAGAAGCTCTAAACAACCTATAGAACTCCATAAGAACTACGCGCTGATTATGCACTTTACCCTCAACAAAAAGCTTAGCCAGCACAGCTCTCTTACTCTTGCTCCTATAAGTATTAAGCTGAAAAAGCCAATTCCTCAACGTAGAGCCATAAGGCGCCTGGACAACCCTCGCGGTAGGTCTATGCCCAATCATAAACACAATGTCAATTCCAAATGTAACAGCCAAGTAAATTGCAGCAGCTGAAACCGAAGCGCCATCAACGAGAAAAACAATAGAGTCAAGCTCGACAGGAGCCAGCTCCCAAACAACCTTCCCACCAACTTTAAGCTGAAACCTCCCCTCCTTAACACCAAGAAAAGCTCCATACCTATCAATCAAAGCAATCTTACCAGTCAAATCATTCACCCAAATATTTGTTAGAATTTCAATAAATATAATATTAAATAAGTGAAGGGTTAATGTGGGATAAAAATATTAAGTGGGAATCCACTTAAATTAATAGTGGGAAAATGATGGTGACAATCGACGATAAAGGAAGGGTACTTATCCCCAAAGAAATCCGCGAAAAATTCAACTTAAAGCCTGGAGCCAAACTACAAGTTGAAATTAGAGAAAACGAAATAGTGTTTAAACCAGAATTCAAAGACCCATCAGAAATACTAGCTGAACTACTAGGCGATTTCAAATTTAGCAGAGAAGATAGGAGGAGAGCTGAACAATGGCTAATCCGCGAAAAGCGCTCATAGAAACAGACTTCTTATTCGGATTAAGCTCATCAAACAATCTCTATCAACATGTAATCAAATGGCTTAAAGAGCACAAAGCAAAGAAATTCAAACTAATACTATCAGGAATTTCACCAGTAGAAGTCGTCGCAACACTATTATCAAGAGGATTTAAACTTGAAGTCATAACCCAAGTGCTAAACGCCATGAATTTGAAACTACATGAATACGGAGTCAAAGAATACTCCACACCGACAATTCCAATACTGCAATTAGCAACAACCCTCAGAGTAAACCACCACGAGCTAACATTCTTCGACTCCATCCACCTCGCGACAGCAATAAATCAAGAATTGCCACTAATAACAAGCGATCAAACACTACTAAAAATAGCAAATAACAAAGGAATCAAAGCAATAAATCTGAAATTGATATAGCATTTTCAAGCACCGATTAGTCGAGCTCGTTGCAAATTTTAAAGTACGGGCAATCCCTATGACACCTACTAGGCCTACCAGGATCAATACCCTCACTAATAATTCTAGCAAGCATATCCCGTTTCTCAATAAAGCGGCTCCTAAGCTCATCAGAAATCTGAACAATCCTTTCATAAAACCTAATAGTACCACTCCTTTCATTCAAATCAACCTTAACTAGAACAGCATAATTAACTGGAATCTCATACTGACTCTCAAAAGCCAAAGCGTAACCAGCCAAGCCAACTTCATAGTCAGGATGAATCTCCCGTGTCTTAATCTCAACAATAATCGAAGGGTGAAGCAAAGCGTCAATCCTAATCGCCCTACTCAAACCAATCAAAGAACCATCAACAGGATACTCAGTAATCAAAGGAACAACCATAGACGCCAGGCCATCAGCAGTCAAATAAGGAGAAACACTCCTTGCCCTCAACAAACAAGAAGAATAAACATCAGCAGCATACCTCCAAAGCAAATCAAAAATCCTACGACTTTCCCTAACATGCGAAAACCTCTTCACCAACCTACCATAAACTTTCTCGCCAACCTCAACAAACTCATCCCTAAACTCATCAGCACCAACCCCACCATAAATCAAAGCCTTAACAGTCCTAACAGCCTCACCATAAACAGCATGAATAAAACTACCCCTCAACAACCTAAAATTAGGAAACTCACGCCTCCTCAAAACATACCTAACATAAACAATCCTACCGCTCTCACAAAAACCACCCGCCACATCACTAACACTCAACAAGAAATCATAAGGATACAATAAAGGAGGATCACCCCACATCCAACCCCTCAACTCATCACTAACCTCACAAGGCCTACCCCTAAAAAACCTAGAAAACCTCCTAACATCATCAACAGTATAAAAC
>QMRA01000083.1:0-4583 GCA_003649155.1 Thermoproteota archaeon
GAAGTCGAAGCCGCCGCCAACCTCCTTAGCCTCAACAACATAAGCACTCCTATCACTCTCAACCTCTCTCGAAACTATGTTTTCAACTAGCCTAGAGATGAGCGTGACTTCATTCCTCGTGAGGCGCCTCCCCTCAGCTCTAACCTGGACAGTTGCGACGTAGTACTTCGAAGCCATTTTAATGCATATTGGGCAGCTCACCCGCTTAACCTCAACCTCTACAGTAGCCTCCTCCCTATATTCTGGTATGAGCGGGTGAACGCTTCCACGAGCAACTACCCTAACCTTAACTCGACCCCTACCGCTAAAACCCTCGGGAATAGCTTCAAAAGCACCTTCACCAGTCAGCTTTACACTCCTCTTGACAACCTCAGCTGAAGCTTCGAAAACTGGATTACCAGACTTACTCCTAACCCACCTACCATTAACCTTGTAAGCTCCACAACTACTGCAAACCTCAACCTTCAAGCGGTGAGGAATCTTAATCAGCTTGTGGCGATCCCTGTAGCACTCCCAGCACAAGTTCTCAATTAAGGGCTCCTCTTCAGACTCCAACTTGCCACAAATAGCGCAAAATCTCCTCATAATTAACACCTATGAGGCAGCTAAAGTATCTTCACGAATTGAGCGTGAGGCTGACCTTCAATCCAAATCACAGCATCCTCGTGAATAATTCCCTCCCTAATTGCAATAGCCACGATGTTCTTCCCAACAATGTTACCTATCGAAGCAGCCTTAAGAGCGCAAATAGCTTCCTCCAGCGTCACCAATTTTCCACCATAAAAGCTCTCCTTAATTTCAATCTTAAGCCTACCCTCTCTAAAAGTCCTACCAATAATGTCTGCATCGCAAACTGCAACCAATACATCCTTACCTCTAGCCCAAATATTCATGTAGAATTGCTTGCCGCTGCTAGTGCAATTACTCTCAGACACAACATACACCAATCAAAAATTGGATTAAACACTTATTTAACTTCCTAGATTCCCCTCACTGAAATGCTAGTCCTAGCGCCGCAAGCAGTGCATATGAGTATGAACACCCTCTTCTCCTTAGTCACGTAGGTGTCAGGAGCACCGCAGATTGGACAGATCACGAAGAGCTTAGCATACCTCTCAACCACGTTATTTATGGTCGACCGCGAAAACCTCCCCTGCAAGATCAGCCGAGAATCCTCAATCTCCCCTGCAGTTCCAACTTCCCTCAAAATGAAGCGAGCCACCTGCCTTGGCTCCCTATTCAAAACTTCGCAGATGTCCTTGAAGTTGTGAATTATTGTCCTATTACCAACTATTGAGACCACCGCTGATGGAATTTCAAACCTCTCAGCTTTAGTCACAGTTTTAGGAACCATTGAAAGAGCTCTATCCAAGAGCTCCTCGTAAGTCCAGTCACTTATGCTCTTCAAGGAAAATCCTCCACCGCCATATCATCACTCGCAAACATAAAGTTTTCCCCACCCTCAACCTCTTAAACTTCAAACTTCGAAGTTATTATCGGTGACCAATTTGGAGTACATCGTCAAAGCCAAGTCAATAGTAACGATGAGCGAGCTAGGAGTAATCCGAGGAGGGGCAGTTGTCGTAGAGGGAAGCGAGATAATCGACGTAGGAAAGTACAGCAAGCTGAAAACCAAGTATTCACGATACGAGGAGATAGACGCCTCAAACTGCGTTGTAATTCCAGGACTAATAAATGCTCACACCCACATGGCAATGAGCCTACTAAGAGGCTACGCAGACGACCTAATGCTACACGAGTGGCTTGAGAAGTGGATATGGCCCCTTGAAAGCAAGATGAATAGCAGAGACATATACATAGGCGCACTACTAGCATCCGTAGAAGCAGCGAAGATGGGGACAACCACTCTAAACACCATGTACCACTACAGCCCAGACTACAACGAGGCGAGAGCAGTATTAGAAGTAGGATTGAGAGGCGTAATATCCCACGTATGCTTCAGCTGGAGGAAAGACGAGGACTTCAAGCAGCTAGACCACCTAATCAAGCACTGGCACGGAAAGGAGAACTGGAGAATCAGAGCAGCAATATCACCTCACGCCCCATACACAGTTGACCCAGACTACATGGTCGAGCTAAGAGAGTACGCAGACAACGTGAACAAGGACGTAGAAGAAGACTACGAGAGGGTGATTTGGCACATACACCTAGCAGAGACGAAGAACGAGGTAGACCTAGTCAAGCAGAAGTTCAACGTGAACGTAGAAGAAGGAGTCGTCAAGTACCTATACGACTTGAAGGTGCTCAAGGAGGACGTAGTAGCAGCTCACTGCGTCTGGCTCACAAGCAAGGACATCGAAGCCCTGAAAAAGGCAAATGTAAAAGTTGTCCACAACCCAGCAAGCAACTTGAAATTAGCATCAGGAATAAGCCCAGTGCCCAAACTACTAAGTGAGGGAATAACAGTCGCTCTAGGAACAGACAGCGCGTGCTCAAGCAACTCACTAGACATGTTCGAAGCAGTAAAGCTTGCAGCCCTACTGCATAAGGGGACAACGCTGAACCCCACGGTAATACCAGCAGAAGCAGCACTCAAAATGGCTACAGTAAGCGGAGCAAGAGCACTGAGCTGGAGCAGCCAAATAGGCATGATAAAGCCAGGAATGAAGGCAGACTTCATAATCATAGACTTCAACAAGCCGCACCTAAAGCCACTGTTCAACGAGGTAAGCCACCTCGTCTACGCGGTTAAGAGCCTAGACGTTAGAGACGTAGTAGTAGACGGGAAATTTGTAGTTGAAAACGGCAAGCTGAAGACGATCGACGAGGAGTGGGTGATGAAGGAAGCTGAAAAAGTTAAAGAAAGCCTACTTGCAAGATTGCATGGGGATAATTGATGAATTACAAAGTGAAAGACCTAAGTTTAGCAGAGAAGGGAAGAATGCAGATAGAGTGGGCAGAAGCAAGAATGCCAGTACTAATGAAAATTCGAGAGAAATTCAAAGCCGAAAAGCCACTTGAAGGGCTGAAGATCAGCGCCTGCCTCCACGTAACCAAGGAAACAGCAGTCCTAGTTAAAACCCTAGCTGCAGGAGGAGCAAAAGTAGCGCTAAGCGCATCAAACCCACTCTCCACTCAAGACGAAGTAGCAGCAGCACTAGTTGAAGAGGGAATAAGCGTCTACGCTTGGAGAGGGCAAAGCGAGAAAGAGTACTTCGAATGCATAGAGCTCTCCCTAAAGCACATGCCAGACATAACAATGGACGACGGAGCAGACTTAACTGTAAAAGCCCACATGGACGGCTACGCTGAAGGCGTGATTGGAGGAACAGAAGAAACAACCACAGGAGTAATAAGGTTGAAGGCAATGGAAAAGCAAGGAGCCCTAAAATACCCCATAATCGCAGTAAACGACGCTCACACCAAGTACCTATTCGACAACAGGTACGGGACAGGTCAAAGCACGATCGACGGCATCATGAGAGCCACAAACGTTCTACTAGCAGGGAAAACAGTTGTAGTAGCAGGCTACGGTTGGTGCGGCAGAGGAATAGCGATAAGAGCTAAGGGAATGGGGGCAAACGTCATAGTGACAGAAGTAAACCCACTAAGAGCACTAGAAGCAGTCATGGACGGATTCAGAGTAATGCCAATGAGCAAGGCAGCTGAAGTAGGAGACATATTCATAACTGCTACAGGAAACATCAACATCATAAGGAAAGAGCACATGCTCAAAATGAAGAGCGGAGCAATACTTGCAAACAGCGGGCACTTCAACGTCGAAATAAACCTCAAAGACCTAGAAAGCATATCAACCTCAAAGCGTAAAGTAAGGCCAAACGTTGAAGAGTACACGCTGACCAATGGGAGAAAGCTGTACCTACTAGGTGAAGGAAGGCTAGTAAACCTAGTAGCAGCAGAAGGACACCCAAGCGAAGTAATGGACATGTCATTCTCAAACCAAGCACTATCAGTAAAATACCTAGCAGAAAAGGGGCGAGAGCTAAAGCCAGCAGTCTACAAAGTCCCAGAATTCATAGACGTAGAAGTAGCTAAGCTCAAGCTTGAAAGCATAGGAGTAGAAATAGACGAGCTGACAGAAGAGCAGAAACAGTACCTGCAAAAATGGGAGTCTTAATTAGGAAAATTTATCCATAAGGTAGTTGAAGATAGACTAGGGGGTGCCACTAATAGGAATCTCAAAGAAAATAAAGACACTAACGGACCTGCCAGGCGTAGGGCCGGCGACAGCAGAAAAACTGATAAACGCTGGATTCAGGTCGCTCGAAGCAATCGCAATAGCAACGCCCGGAGAACTAGCAGCAGCAACAGGAGTGTCAGAAAAGGCAGCTCAAAAAATAATAATCGCAGCAAGGTCGCTACTAGACATTGGATTCAAAACTGCAGACATAATCTACGAGCAGAGGCTAAAAGTAAGTAGAATAACAACTGGAAGCAGAAACCTAGATAAGCTTCTAGGAGGAGGAGTTGAAACCCAAACAATAACAGAAGTATTCGGAGAATTCGGAAGTGGAAAAACCCAATTAGCCCACCAACTATCAGTAAACGTGCAACTTCCAGTTGAAGCAGGAGGACTAAATGGAAAGGCACTCTACATAGAC
>QMRA01000084.1:0-4562 GCA_003649155.1 Thermoproteota archaeon
CTCCTTTCCTTCCAAAACCATTTCTATGGCGTCTTTTGGGCATTCATTGGCGCATATTCCGCATCCCTTGCAGAAGTCGTAGTTTATTTGGACTTTCTCTCCGTCCCACTCCACTGCGCCGTCTGGGCAGTAGACCCAGCAAGTTAAGCACTTAATGCACTTCTCCTGATCTATTACTGGCTTGAACGTTCTCCAGTCTCCAGTTTTGAATTCTGTTGAGAGCTTCCAGCAAACTCCTGCAATTGGAACTTCACGCCAACCTTTCAACTGACTCACAGCTTCTTCCCCCTAGTCTCTTTATATGACTTTTCAACAACCTTCACGTTCAGTTCTGCGATTTTTCCAGGGAATCTCTCTTTAAGGGCTTCGTAGATGCTTTCGAGCTTGACTATTCCCGTAGCTTTTACTAGTGCGCCGAGCATAGCCGTGTTGGTTATCCCTCTTCCAAGGATTTCTACTGCGATGTCGGTTGCTGGAACCACGTAGACTTGGTATCCCTTACCTTTGATCCCTAGGGTTTCAGCCAGCTCCTCTGGTGTTCCTCTGTAGTTTGCTATTATTAGTCCTCCTTCTTTTAGTCCTTCTAGAACTGGAACTGACCTTAGCAGAGTTGGGTCTAACACTATTACTGCATCTGGATTGTAGATTCCACAGTGTATTTCTATGGGCTCGTCGCTCACTCTTGTGAATGCCATTATTGGAGCTCCCATCCTCTCGGGGCCGAAGGTTGGGAAGGACTGCGTGTACTTCCCCTCCTTCAATGCTGATATTGCTAGTAGGTTGCTGGCCGTCCAAGCTCCTTGACCGCCTCTTCCATGCCATCTTACTTCAAACATGTAAGCCCTCCACAACTATTTTTACGTCGCGTAAAACTAATTTAGATAAAGTTTAAGTTTTTCGATGCAGGGGAGCGAAAGATTTATTGACTTCTCTTAGAGTTATAGCTACAAGCCACTAGTAGCCTACGGGAGATGAGTGCAATTGAGTAAAACTGCGAAAGTGGAGATCAAGCTGTTCGGTAAGTGGTCTTATGATGATGTTGAGGTTAGCGATCCAGGATTGAAGAGGTACATATGCTTGAAGCCAGTTTACCTCCCGCACACTGGAGGTAGGCATGAGCATAAGCCTTTTGGTAAGGCTGAAGTCCCAATTGTTGAGCGCTTGATAAACAAGATCATGAGGCCTGGAAAGAACATGGGCAAGAAGGCGTTGGCAACTAACATCGTCAAGCATGCCTTTGAAATAATACACTTGAGGACTGGCGAAAACCCGCTTCAAGTTCTAGTTAGAGCTCTTGAGAATACTGCTCCGAGAGAGGAGACCACTAGGATAGTTTACGGTGGAATAGTTTATCATCAGGCAGTCGACATCTCGCCGATGAGGAGGCTAGACTTGGCGCTGAGGTTCATAACTGATGGTGCTAGGAAGGCTTCATTTAGCAATCCGAAGAGCATTGAGGAGTGCTTGGCTGAGGAGATTATTCTAGCTGCTAATGGCGATCCTAAGTCGTATGCCATCCAGAAGAAGGAGGAAATCGAGAGAATAGCTCTGTCATCTAGGTAAGCTTAAACTATACTTTTCTCATGGTTTAATTCGCAAAAACCTTAAATAGCCGGTTTCAAGATTAGTTTCGCCGAAGTACAATAGGAGTGATATGAAATGTCTGAGAAGCCACATTTAAACCTCATAGTTATAGGGCACGTAGATCACGGAAAGAGCACTCTAATGGGACATTTGCTCTTCCTCACAGGTAACGTAGACGAGCGTACTATGAGAGCTCTAGAGGAGGAGTCAAAGAAGATCGGTAAGGAGTCCTTCAAGTTCGCTTGGATCATGGACAAGTTGAAAGAGGAGAGGGAGCGAGGACTGACAATCGACTTGTCATTCTGGAAGTTCGAGACTCCAAAGTACTACTTCACCATCATTGACGCTCCTGGGCACAGGGACTTCGTCAAGAACATGATTACTGGAGCTTCACAAGCCGACGCTGCAGTTCTAGTAGTTTCAGCTAAGAGGGGAGAGTACGAGGCTGGAATGGGAGCGGCAGGGCAGACAAGAGAGCACGCATTCCTCGCTAAGACGCTGGGCGTGAACCAGCTAGTTGTAGCCATAAACAAGATGGACGACCCAACAGTGAATTGGAGTAAGGAGAGGTACGAGGAAGTCAAGCAGGGTGTAAGCAAGTTCTTGAGGATGATCGGCTACAACGTCTCGAAGATACACTTCGTTCCAGTGTCTGCCTGGTATGGCGACAACATCGTTATTAAGAGCGATAAGATGCCCTGGTATGATGGTCCAACGCTAGTCGAGGCGCTAGACCAGTTTGAGCCTCCTCCAAGGCCTATTGACAAGCCACTTAGAATACCAATTCAAGACGTCTACACCATTACTGGAGTAGGTACAGTTCCTGTGGGGAGAGTTGAGACTGGAGTTCTGAAGGTTGGAGATCGAGTAGTTTTCATGCCGCCGAACAAGGTGGGTGAAGTCAAGTCCATTGAGATGCACCACCAGAGGATACCAAAGGCGATACCCGGCGACAACATCGGCTTTAACGTCAGAGGTGTTTCGAGAACAGAGATTAGGAGAGGAGACGTATGCGGACACCCAACAAATCCGCCGACAGTTGCAGACGAGTTCATTGGAAGAATATTCGTGCTCTACCACCCGACAGCTATAGCTGCAGGCTACACGCCTGTAATGCACGTCCACACTGCAACTGTAGCTGTCAGGTTCGTTGAGCTCCTCAAGAAGATCGACCCGAGAAGTGGAGCTACCATCGAGGAGAAGCCAACCTACTTGAAGCAGGGTGAAGCTGCAATAGTCAAGTTGAAGCCAATCAAGCCAGTGTGCGTTGAGAAGTACTCAGAATTCCCCCAGCTAGGGAGATTCGCAATTAGAGATATGGGAAGAACTATAGCTGCCGGCGTCGTAATGGAGATTACGGCAGCTAAAGAGGCTAAGTAAATATAGAAGTTAGCAGAGGCTACAGCAATGGTCAGGAAAGCTAGAATTCGACTGACGAGCACCGACGCGAAAAAGCTTAATGAAGTATGCGAGCAAATCAAGCGTATTGCACAGAAGACTGGAGTCCGCATTTCAGGCCCAATTCCGCTGCCAACTAAGCGCCTAGTTATAACCACTATGAGGACGCCCTGCGGAGAAGGCACGAAAACCTGGGATAGATTTGAGCTCAGAATACACAAGAGGCTAATTGACATAGACGCTGATGAGAGGACTATGAGGCAGATAATGAGAATCCGTGTACCGGATGATGTGAAGATTGAAATAGAACTAACGTGACGCTAATTTCACGTATTTCTTCTTTATTATACTCCTAATTTGAAGGTTAACATTCTTCAATTGTCCTCTGTGTATAAGTATTTTGCACTAAGCTCTGTTCACAATCTAAGGCGCTTCTTTGAAGTTTCCTTGAACTCTTAAGTTGTCGTTTAAAAAGAGTGGAGATGATTGGCATTGCTTTCATTTCTGCTAGGGGGTTATCATTGCATCTACCTTGTGTTCCAAATTTCTCTATGCACTTTCCATCCATCGGCTGTGCGCTTATAGATGACGAGGTAGCTTCCTTTAATTTTAAAAGGCTGTTTCCCTTCTGGGCGGAATTTCTCAATGTAGCTGCCGACCTCGTAAGCTATGTCTCCGCTTACAGATACCTCTCTCAGTTAAAATTGAGTTCTCAAATCCCATTTGAACTGCCTCAGTATGGACTTCTTTAATCTTCTCGCGCCCTCGGATAATCTCTCTTTTGGGTGGTAATTGAATCGCATCTTCAGTGTAAAGAGCATTAATAGCCTCAACGCCTCCTATGCGCAGACCTTCAACCCACTTGACTAGCACATCATCTATCTCCTTTCAAATATCTTCAATCATTTCCGCACTTCTCCTTTCCTCAAGTTCACGTGACATTCAGAGTGGGAGTTCAATGAGAAGCCGTATTCACTGCATGGTTTAATTATCCAAAGAAGTTAGAACACGCTCCTTAAATCATCAACTCCCATGACAATTAGCAAAATCTGGAATTTAGACTTTGTTTAAAGTAGGAGGATGCAGATTGAAATTATTATGCGTCAGTATGCTCCCTCAACTTAATGGGTGGAAGTGTGAGAAGTTTAGAAGTGCAGAAGCAACTTGGCGCCGGGGGTGGGATTCGAACCCACGCACCCCGCATGGGGCACAGGCTCTCAAGGCCTGCGCCTTTACCTGAGCTTTGTAGCTCATTTAGTCCGCTCGGCCACCCCGGCTCATAAGCTCTTAAGCTGCTCTGTTATATAATTGCTTCGCAGTCAATTTGGCGTTAGAGATTTAATTGGGTAGGAGTTAGTTTAGGTGATGACTTATGGCTCGCAAGGCTTTTGAGTTTCTGGACCACATGGCGGACGTCTACATTGCAGCGTATGGTAGAGATTTGAAGGAGGCATTTGAGAATGCTGCTAAAGCGATGTTCGAGGTCATGACTGACATTTCAACTGTTAATCCTAAAGTTAAGCGTGAAATTAGGGTTGAGGGCTTCGACTTGGAGTCTCTGCTTTATGAGTGGCTTGAAG
>QMRA01000085.1:0-4556 GCA_003649155.1 Thermoproteota archaeon
ATATTAAACTCTTCGAAAGCACCTTGAGGCTTAAAGATCATAAACATGACTAGTAATAAGCCGATTACTATCATCCTCAAATTATGAGGCTCAATTGGCAATCCAGTAAAGTTTTCAAGAAGCCTAGTTGACCTTTCAAAAAATACCATTAGCGCAGCACCGAAAACAGCACCAAAAATGTTCGCCCTACCTCCAAGCATGACCATGATCCAAATATTAAAGGTTAACATTGGCATAAACATGTCAGGGCTGATGTACTGCAAGTAATGAGCATAAATTCCTCCCGCAAGTCCTGCAATAGCTGATCCTAGCGCCATAGTTTTAGATTTAAAGGCAGCTACACTTTTACCAAGTGCCTCCGCCGCAACTTCACAATCTCTAATTGCCCTTAAAATCCTACCAAACGGTGAAAGAACAATTTTATGTATAATAATAAGAGTCGATGCTAGAACTATGCACACAGTTATGGTGCACAAAAATAGGTATTGGGGACCATGATTTCCAAACTGGAAGAGAGGTGGAATACCTCTAACTCCAAATGCACCGCCAGTAATAGCCTCTTCATTGAGAAGATAGAGCCTTAAAATTTCACTGAAAGAAATAGTCACAATCGCCAAGTAGTCTTCTCTAAGTTTCAACGCAGGAATAGATATCACTACACCAGCAACCGCAGAGGCTACTGCCCCAATAAGCACGTTTAACGGCATTGGAATCGAGTAAAACACTACCAATAAAGCTGAAACATAAGCTCCAATAGCGAAAAATGCAACTTTACCGAAATTAGCTAATCCAGTAAATCCGTACTCCAAACTCAAGCTCACCGACAAAAGCGCGTATATTGCCAAGAAAACCACCGCATCTAAAACGTAGCTCATCAAGTCCATCAAAATTCCCCTCCAAGAAGCCCTTTAGGCTTAAAGATCAATGCTAATAGGATGACTATGAAAGAAATTGCTGACTTATAACCACTTGAAATCCCCAAGTTTACTAGTAAAGTTAAGCCGAAGCTTTCACACAGCCCTATCAAGTACGAGGACAGTATAGCTCCATGCAAATTGCCTACTCCACCTAAAATTACAACTGCAAATGCAGAAAGCAAAACTTCCCAACCCAACTGTGGGATAATTCTAGTTTGCACGGCTAATAGCGCTCCGCCAATCCCAGCAAAGCCGCCTCCAACTAGCCAAGCAAATAATGTAAGCCTTTCAACATCAACACCTAAAATTGAAGCTAAACTTGAATTTTCAATAGATGCTCTAAGTGCAATACCGACCTTCGTCCTAGTCAGCATCAAGTGTAGAAAAATAGCTGACAAAGCGGAAAACAACATGATGAAAATTTCTGCATCAGCAATTCTCACGCCGCAAAATTCGTACACATGCCGGACAAAGCCAAGGAAGTATATCTTGGCACCCCAAACTTCCTGAATAACATGTCTAATGACCAATCCAACCCCAATTGAAGCAACCATAAGCTCAACCATGCCGCATCTCATTCGCATCATAAAACTAAAAACTAAAATGTGCACGAGAAGCGCAATAAGTGAAGAAATTGCAAATGCAAATGGTAATGAAGTTATGAAGTCAAAATTCGATGAACAAGCTATTAGAGATGCATATGCACCTAAGGTTATAAGCTCAGCGTGAGAGAAATTTGGAAACCTCAAAAGCCCATAAGTAAATGCCAGGCCAACAGATATGAGGAGGTAAATGCTCCCAATAACAATGCCATTAATAAAAATTTGGAGGATATTCATTTTCGCCATCGCACCTTGTCAATGTTCACTTGCCCACCTAATGCCCATTCCTGGAGACCAGTAGCCTACTGTCGCTATTTGATACTCTCCATCCTCACTTACAACTTTCCAGACGTCATATTCCTGCGGGACATCTCCATAATCATTGAACGGCTTTATTCCAGTTGCACCAACGAAACTTTGACTTACGACGAAGAGCGCATCTCTAATAGCTTCGCCAGAGTACTCTCCGGCAAATGCTATTGCTAATGCTGCAAGCTTAACTGCATCATAGGCATAGTCAGAGTATAGTCCAGGTTCTTCACCAAACCGCTCTTTATACTTCTCAGCAAATGCCATGTATGTTGGAGATCCAGTTGGAGAGTGCGGCTTTGTTCCAACCATTTCAACGCTAGCCATATACTCTGCAACTTCAGGGTCAGAGAACATAGCAACATCAGCAATACCTTCAGATGAAATCCACTTCACATTCAGTCCTTCAACTCTAGCGTCTTTTAGGAACTTTGATCCAGACTCGACGAAAGCAACGAAAAACACTACATCTGGATTTGCAGATTTGATTTCAGATACTTCAGCTCTATAACTAGCTGCCTTAGGGTCGTATTTGATCACCATAACAACTTCTCCTGCAAATTTCTCGCTAATCACATTAGCTAAGCCAACTCCATAGTCATTGTTAATTACTACGCAAACAGCTCTCTCAAAGCCCATTTCATTGGCAATTTCAGCCATAGCTTCACCTTGAAGAGCATCACTTCCAACAACTCTAAACACAAAGTTATTCGGATCATTAGATGGATCACTTATTGTTGGTGCTGTTGCTGATGGCGAAATAACTACAACACCCTTATCATTGGCTATTGGAGCTACTGAAAGGACAGCTGGACTAATGGCTGGACCGACAACAACTTTAACACCCTCAACGTTTACCAGCTCATTAAAAGCTTCAACTGTGACAGTAGGGTTAGTCTGCGTATCCCTAATAACTAGCTGAACCTTCCTTCCAGCAATTCCTCCAGCGGCATTTATCTCTTCTGCAGCCAGCAAAGCTCCATTCCTCATCTTCTCTCCAATTTCAGCTAAATCACCGCTTAATGGCAGGAGGACGCCTATTTTAATTACATCTGGCAGACTTGGACCTACAACTTCACCAGTGTGCTGAGTAGAACCTACGTAGAATCCAACTCCACCTGCAACTAAAGCCACGGCAACTAAGACCAGCAATACTCCAGCAGTGAATGGCGCACCTTTAGTCTTCACCTTATCACCTCTAGGAGGAAAAATGTAATCGAATAGCTAATTTAAGCAATTTGGACAACTGTAGTTAACCAAATATTTGAAAAGGAAAAATTTAAATTGAAGTTAAATTCGGAGTGAAGACCATGAGTGAACACGTCGAACAAGCAATTATTACAATCTTAATCGATGACTATGCAGGATATGAAACTCAATTTCTAGCTCAGCATGGACTGTCAATCCATGTAAAAGCGAAGTTGAGTAATGGAGATGAATTCAACATGCTAGTCGATGTCGGGCAGCAAGCCGACCCAATTATTCGCAATGCTGAGAAACTTGGAATTGAACTGGCCAACTTAGATGCAATCCTACTAACTCACTGCCACTACGATCACACTGGAGGTTTAAGAGAAATAGTTGAAAAAGCTAGAAACGCAACAATAATAGCCCACTCCCAAATATTCAGGAAGCATTACATTCTGAAGCCCAAGATTAGGTACGTCGGAGTCCCATACAATGCCAGGATAAGCGAGCTAGAGAAGATAGGGGTTAAAATACTGCTAACTAACTCTCCAGTTGAAATAGCAGAAGGAGTATTCGTATCTGGAGAAGTTGAAAGAATTAAAAAGCCGAAGCTAATTGAAAGCCTAGTTTACGAAGAGAATGGAAAGCTAATTCAAGACCAAATGTTGGACGACATGTCGCTAATAATTAAATTAAAAGATAAATGCGCCGTAATAACTGGATGCTCCCACGCCGAAATAACCAACATTGTCAAACACTCCCAAAAAGTAGCTGGAGCAAAAGTGACCACCATCATTGGGGGATTACACTTAATCGACAAAAGCGAAGACGAAGTTAAAGAAATAGTCAAAGAGCTAAATGAACTTAAAATTGAAAATGCCTACGTAGGACACTGCACAGGATGGAGAGCTATAGCAACCATGTGGAGAGAGGCGAAATTCAAAGTTGAAGTTTTACATTCAGGCAAGAAGATAACTTTAGCATAAATACTGCTCCTAACCTATCCACCCTCTGATTTTTCCACCAGCCAAATAAGTTAATGTCTGAACCCACCCACCTAAACCATTAAATATTTTCCTCAACCGCTCTCTCAAGCATAGATTTTCAAGACTTAACGGACAGACAGGAGCATTTAGAATTAAGCTCTCATCACTATTGCATGCATACTTTAAGCATAAACTTTTAACTGGAAGTTTGAAGTTTTCAGCCCAATTGAAATAATTGACTGCCCTCAAAAGGTGAGCATCAATCGGAATTACGCTTGGATCACATCTTGTAAACAGTATTGTGGCATCTGCAATTTTCGGCCCAACACCCCAACACATCATCAACTTCCTCCTAAATATTGCAGTAGGTAGATTTGAAGAGACTTCTCCGTGGATCTTCAGGTAGCTCTTGAGAGTCCTCTTTAAATCGTATATCTGGTAGCTAGATCCAATAGCTGAGAGCTCGCTTGGATGAGCGCTTGCAATTACCTCAAAATTACACTTAAATTTCAACCATATCCTTCGAACCCAATTTTTAACAAAAACATCATATC
>QMRA01000086.1:0-4550 GCA_003649155.1 Thermoproteota archaeon
GAATAAGGACACATAATTTAAAGCTATTGCTAAAATAGCATTAAGCAAGCCCATAAATCTAAGCAAGAAAACCAAGTTAATTAATAGTAGTACGAAGAAGAACCTAATCTATACCGCTCCTTTATTGCATTATAAAGTTTATTAAGTTCATGTAAAGTTATTATATTATTGAGGTTTATGTCTAAGGCTGTTAGGCTTCGTTATGCTGGTGTTGTGAATTTTGCTGCTGGTATTGTTAGGCTTATTGTTAGTTTGGGCTTCGTTGTTATCGTTACTCGTAGGCTTAGTGTTGAGGAGTTCGGCTTATGGGCTATAATTTTAGCTCTTGTTAATTACCCCATCATGCCTGCTAGCTTCTGGAGTTATTGGTGCTCTAGGTTTGTTGCCCGTGGTATTCCTCGCTCTCTTGGTACTGGTATTGTGATTACGCTCTCTTATCTCCCTTTGGCTTTGCTTGTTTATGGTTTGGCTGCTTATGCTATGTATGTTTTTGTTACTGGTTGGGGTTTGTCTACGATGCTTGTTTTTGGTTTTTTGCTTGTTATCATTATTATATTTAGGAATGTTTTTAGTGGTATTTCTCGGGCTTATGCTCCTGAGGTTTTTGGTTATGGTTCTCTTGTCTATGAGTTTTTGAGGCTTCCTTTAGCTTTTCTTTTCGTTGTTTTGTTGTATTTGAGGCTTGATGGTGCTCTATTGACTATGGCTATCGCTCATTTGATGGCTTTACTGGTGGTGGTATTATTATTACGTAAGAGGGGTTTGAGGTGGGATGGTGTTGATTTTGGTCTTGCTAAGAGGTGGTTTAAGGGTTTCTCTATTCCTCTTATAGGTATTGTTAGTAACTTGATTTTGAATAGTGATCGTGTTTTGCTTGCTGGTTTGTCGGGTTCTGAGGTTCCTGTTGCTTATATGAGTGCTGGTTATAGTTTGAGGAATCCGATTGTTTATGGTCGTGCTACTGCTTCTGGTTTGTATGCTAGGATGCTTCGTGGTGGTTCTGCTGGTGATGTTGAGGAGATTACGAGGCTTTATTTCGCTGTTACTCTCTTTATGTTTGCTACGATTTTGTGTCTTGCTTATCCTTTGATGTCTCTTTTGAATCCTGTTTATCGTGATGCTTATTGGATTGTCTTGATGACTGGGCTTTTCGCTTTTATTCAGGGTGTTGTTGGGATTTTTGGGCCTGTTGTTAGTGGCCGTGAGGAGGTTGATTTGAAGCCTGATGTCACGATCGTGGATTTCATTAAGAGTAGGCTGTTTAAGTGGTCTTCAACCGCCATTGTGATGTATGTTGCTAGTTTAGTGATTGGCACTGTCTTGCTTATTGCTTTCTTACCTTTTAATAATGTTGTTTTGCTTGCTTCTGCTTATCCTATTGGTTGGCTTGTTGGGTGGTGTGTTTTTCTCCCGAGATTCTATCGTTTAGCTAAGAGTGTTGTTGATTTTAGGTTTCCTTGGCGTGATATATCGCCTTTCATTGTTGCTGGTTTGTGTAGTGCTTTATGTTATTTCCTTTTAGGCTCTTATACTATTGTTGTTGAGAGTTTTTGGCGTGATATGCCTATTCTATTAACGCATGTAGTTATTGCTGGCATCGCTTATTTCGCTGTTAGCTATGCTCTCTCTCCTTGGCTTAGAGGCTTCCTTAAAGCTGCTAAGAGATTTGTTTTAGCTGAGGTTCTTCATGTTGGGGGTGTGGAGTAGGTTTTGAGTGATGTAGAGGGTTTGATTTGTGCATAAAGGATAAGAGGTGTTTATTGCTTGGTTTTTGTGGTGTTCTTGGTGGTATATGGCTATGCCTTTGCTCGGTAAGGTTAGGGACTTGCCTCTTCCTAGTGGATTTGGTGAGATTTAGGGGAGGAGAATCGGATCCTTGTTTGATTTTCATTGTCTAGGAAGGTTGGTAGAGATGCGAAAGAATATAACGCAGCAATACTCCTTGAGGACTTAAGCAAGCTAAGGAGTTGCGTGATCATGAAGAGTCTATAATGGCGTCATGATGTGTAATCAGAGTAAAGAGGCTTACACTCTCCTAATGGCGTCGATGAACCTCTTGTACCACTGCTCGTACTCTCTGGGTGTTGTGAAGTGTATTTCTATTGGTGCGTCTATTCGTCTATACGATTCAACTTTGATTTTGTACTCTAGGTCTTTTCTCTCTGAGACTACGAGTATGTCTATGTCGCTGGCTGCTGTGTACATGCCTTTCACTGTGGAGCCGAATACGTAGACCTCGGCTTTTGGGTCGATGCTCAGCACCACCTCCTTGACTTGCCTCGCCACCTCCATGTAGCTTCTCAGCTGCTTTAACTTCTTCAAGTCGTAGTTCACGTCATAGCTTGTCGACAATGGGCTTAAACACCTCCTTTACGAATCTATGCATGGCTTTAACCTCATTCTCCTCGTAGCTCCTCGGCAAGTACCTAGACACTATGTAGGCGTCTTCGAGCTTTGTCACGTACATTAAGTTGTCGACGTCGTCCACGAGCTCTATGATCCCCTCATCGTAACTCCTCAACCTCCTTATGAGCTCTCTCAAGGAGTGAGTTCTCGGGTAACTTCCAGACTTAATTAGCAGCTTGTACTTCAATATTAGCTGGCAGTATTGCTCTAAGTTGAAAGCTGCTAGATCCCATTCACCCACTTCTATGAGGTACTCGGAGTTCCTCAAGAAAGCCTCAGCTCTCTTCTTTAATAGCTCAGCTTCCTCATACGACAATTCAGCTCTCCTAAGAAGTACTAGGCCTTCTTGCTCTTTTAACTTAACCCTATGGCCTTTAACCTTCGCTGGCACATGCGCTTAGGACTTTATTATTGACGCTATTTTCTCCATGTTTCTCTTCATGTCGCAGTTTTCCTGCACCCATGCCTTAGCCCTCTCACCCATAGTTTTCCTGTCCTCCTCGTCCTCTAGTAGGCTTAGGAGCTTGCTGTCCTCGTCTTCTATGCTTGCTTTAGCTATGAGGTCTGTCTCTCCATGCTTTACGTAGTCCCTTACTGATCCCACACCGGTTGCTACGCATGGAAGCTTCATGACCATGACCTGCGGCACGCCAGTTGTAGCCTCACCCGTAGGCGAAATACCCAGTGTGCTTGTTAACGGAGAGACCGGGTTGCTAATAGACAAGCTAACCCCCCCGCTAGAGTTGCCTCACTAGCTCTAAGCTTGGTGAGGGATGAGCCTAGGCTAAGGCGAATGTCGGTGAACTCCTTCAAGCGCTTCAAGGAGATGTTCGACGAGGAGAAAGTCCTCTCGATATGGCGTGAGTGCTTAAGTCCTCCATGCAGGTAGCGTATTGATGCTCGCGCGCAAGAAGAATGAGAAGGAGCTGCTTTGCAGAGAAAAAGTCTCTCTAAATGAGCATTTGCCTTGAAATTACATTACACCCATCTTTTCCTCCATTCTCCTTATTTTATCCATGATTTCTCTATGATGCTTTTTACATTTAAGTTTGTACTTGGGTTTGTGATTTCATTTGCTTGTGTGATGTTGCTTTATGTTCTTTGTTTTTAGGTGTTTAACTTCGTTTTGAACGAAAGGTGTATTTTGGTCTTTTGTGCTAGGGTTTTGATGGAGATGGCTTTGGCTGAGGTTAGGATTCTTATTACTGGTTGTGGTGGTATTGGTGGTTTTAATTTTGTTAGGGCTTGAGGGTTGGCGTTGAGGTCGGCCTTATTGTTGATGGCTGTGGTGTCCTTGATTTGTGCGGCTTGCTAATGCGCTTATAGTTTGGAGGTTTTTGTTTTTAGCTTGTTCTTCTTAATTTGGATGTCTATGACTTCTTGTCGTGACTTGAATTTTAGTCTTGCTGTGAGGGCTACTTCTCTCTCGATTATTGTTATGCCGTTGAGGGCTTTTGCTTTAAACCATGGGGGTGCATAATCTATCACTACCACGTCTATTGGTAACTTTGCTAGCTGCTCTAATGTTTGGGAGAGCTTTTCTTGGTATTGCTCGACTTTTTCATATGGCACTTTATGGTTTGTGTATATGGCTATGTCGATATCGCGAAACGCCTTGTCTTTTAGGAAGCCTCCGAAGATTACGGCTATCATTATCTCTCTTCTATTCTTTAATGCTTGGTGCATGGTCTTTACGATTTGGTCCTTCTCTTTGGGTTGAAGCCTATGATACTCAAATTTCCTTTTTTCTTCAAGGATCCTTAGAGGCATAGTTTTCCACCTCTCTAATGAACTCCTTTATGGCGTTTATGCCGCTGTCTTTGGCTTCTCGATAGATTCTTGCGTCATCAACCCCCCAATACCTATGTATGATCATGTTGCGTAGTGAAGCTAATGAAGCCATTGCCTCGGCAATTCTAAGGCTTATTATGCCTCTTTCTGCGAGTTTTAAGAAGACTTCTCTATAACTTTTAGGTTCCTCGTCGAAGCATTGTTTTAGTATTGCTATGCCTAAATCGGCTGATGCTTCAACTATCAAGACTATTGAATACCTCATTGAGAACCTCTTGCTTCTATTTTGAATGAAGTCTTCAATATCCAAGTTAACTATGTTTCGAATTTCCTCTAAGCCTTCTCTAATTTCA
>QMRA01000087.1:0-4549 GCA_003649155.1 Thermoproteota archaeon
ATGTAGTATCGCCTGTTTCCCTTCCTAAAGGACTCAAACCTCTTAATCGGCTTTCCGCACTTAGGACACTTCACGCTCTCACAGTAACTATTACTGGCTAATGATAAATAAATCTCAATCGCACAGTAACTCTCACAGTAACTGAAATCTCTTTTCACAGTAACTGCGCAGTAGCATTTTTGCCAATTACTCACAGTAACTCACAGTAATTGAGCTTTAGTTGATTGACAGTAACTCACAGTAACAACCTTAACAACTATTCACAGTAACTGCCAGTAATGTACATCCCAATCTAACTACAACTAGAGCATTTTGTAGTTGACAGCACTCACCATTAACTCCTTAATTAGCTAGCTCTCTAGCGCAAACTTTCACCAACTCCACTGCTTGCCCAACAATTTCCCCAATAGGAAGTGGCAAGAGCTCACAAAAAATCAATTGAAATTTCTCAAACACTCCATCCATTTACGTTAGAGTAGCTAATCACTGATGCCAGGGTATCCGAATCCAAGTGCAGTCTTGAAGAGCTTGTTCAACTTATCACACCCCATCATCTTAATCAGCTTCACTCTATCCTCCTCATCAACCACTATACACGCCCCCACTTCGACTCTTACTCCCAACTCTCTAGCAACGATCTTTAACAGCCTATCAGCAATAGAGTCTCCGGGTCTAAACCCTTAAAGTCTAGGTCAAACCTAGAGTCAAAGTGTGGTGATGGCGTACAGCCACTAATAGCTAGCATGTGTAGTATGTCATAATCTCATCAACGGCCTCATCGAGGAACTTCTCCTTGCTCAAGCTTATCGAAGTAGGGAGATTTCACTTCCACTTACTCATAGTAGTTCGGAACTTGAGATTCTCTTGTTGGAATTGCTCTGTCTAGCACATGTGAAAAACACAAGTGAGATAGGAAGTCTTACAGGACAGGGATGATAGCTATGTAAAGTTTCGAAGTACTAAACTAAAAGTCTCACTCTTAGCTCTAAGCTGTATAGTGAATTTCTCTTTCACCGCTCCTTTCAATTTCCTATTCATACAGCAGAGAAATAAGAGCGAAAGTCTTTTATCTACAAGTAGTAAGGTAAAAACATGAAGTTAGAGCCGAGTAAAAGTTCCTTGAGAAATCTTTTTCCCATCGGATTAATCACACTAATCGGAATAACGTTAATAGTCGGACACATCTATTCTCTACGTTTACAAATAGCAAATGCCGTAAAGAAAATCGACCTAAAAGTTACTAACAGTGAAGTTACAGTCACCATCCCAAATTGGCTTATAATCTACTCCGCCCATCTTAACGGCACTACCTTAAAATGGCAAGACAGAAAACTCATTAAAGTTCCAACATCAATAGACATTCTCCCTTACTTTGAAAATGGAATTGCAAAAATTTCACTCCCAGAGGGAAATTACACAATAAGCATGGAAATAGGATGTTACATTCCACTTCTCGGTAAAATAACCTACGACAAGATACTCAGCTTCGAGGTTAACCCACCACCTTCTATAAAGCCTTTGAATGTTAGCTTCACCCCACCCAATGAGGTGTATGCGATTCTCTCAATAGCAGATCCTACGGCAGTGAATCAATCCTCAGTGAGAGCTTCGATCGACGCCATAAGAGCTGAACTGAAGGTAACTCCAGTGAAGGTAGATTTCAAAGGAAATGGCCTGTATCTGGCAAGCGCAAAGCTCTCAGGAGAACAGCTAACGTACGCTGCTTGGAAGGCCGAAGGTGGTGTACGGCTGGAATTGAGCGTTCGCGCTTCCGACATTACTGGAAAAGCGGCTAAAGCAATAGTTCCTCTTCCAGATTTAGTCAGCATAATTGCTTCTGATCTCGGAGTTGACAGAACAAAAGCGATTGAGCTGATGGGAAGGCTTGGGGCAATCGGCTTTCACTTGGGAGGAAACGCTACGCTTGGCGACGTTTACGCTGTAATGAAGCTCTCGCCAGAGCTTTTGCAAACTGTTTACGAAGTGATTGAGGACGATTTCTGGATCTATGAGACGCTAGAGGAACTCGGAACAATAGTCGGAAAGGCCGTTCTGGTGATGAAGAGAGCTAATGCTACTCTAGGGAAGATTCCACTAATCTACCCGCGCTTGGCAGCCGCTGTCATAGGGAACGCAACCGTATTCGGAGTTGAGAACGCCACAGCGGTAGCGAGGGCAGCAATTCTCGCTCAGGAGATTCAAAGGCGTTACGGTTGGCTCGGAATAAACCTGCTCACGAGGCAGCCAGAGGTTTTAGTGGCAATGGCTCACCTATTAAGTTACATTCCTGAGCTTGGCGAGTATCCGCTTGAGCTCTACTCGCTAAGCAAGGCAATTGGAGAGTGGGTTTACTGGGATAAGGATGTAGTTCCTTACACAAAAAGGAGGGGACACAGGCTCACAGGAATGATCCTGCCGATAGTTCCAACTAGCTACTACAAGGTTGGTAAATATCCGAGAGAGCGAGCTTGGATAGCAGATCCATCGATGCTGCCAGCCTTCTACGATGCCCTTCGAGAGCTAGTAGTTGGATGGTACCTAAAGCGAGTTCAAAACGGGACGTTTGAATCTCTTGAGGAGATGCTAAGCAGTGGCTGCCTCAAGAAAGCCCTTGACCGAGGACTTCCAAAGGAAATAGTGCTGGGAGCTGTCGTTGAGTTTGGCGATGCCTGCGTTTTTTACTTTACCTCAATTGACTACACTGGCCGAGAAAGCACTGCAAGCCTGCGTGGAGGCTACTCACCCTGGCAGCTCAGGAACATGAGCAAAATGATAGCATGGCTGAAGGCCAATACACAGCAGCTTGATCGCATCTACAAGCAGCTTGAGGAGGTTAGGAAGAAGGTTACTCCAGAAATGATCCAACGTATCGTTAAGGAACCTACATATTCCAGGAAATTACCATATGATGTGAAATGGTTTATTTTGGGTATGCTCTATGGCGATGGTACAGTTGGTTTTGAACCATGCTATGAGGCCTGGGACAAGTTTGTATTGCAGAATCCAGAATTCATACTTCGATACTCTTTCCGCGGAGCTCCCACTTTTCTGCGATTAGTTGCAGAACCAAGAATTAGCTGTGAGGAACAGGACGAAATTGACATGTTTGTTGCGCTTGGGTGGCTGCTCTACAATACACCATCTTCTGCGCTAGAGGTGGATTATCCGCAACCCGACATGAGCGGTTTGGGTCACGGTTTCTTCGTTTTCATCGATAGGGAAGGGCGACTCATCTCTCCAATTACGATAGACATAGATAGGTTTCCTAGCTGCTACTACAAGTATGGATGGCCTCCAGAGCGCATTTCAATCGGTTTATTCAATACAGTGATTTACGGAGCAGACGAAATTCTCAAAGCGTTACGGCCAGGTGAGCCCAAACCATCCGAGTAGGGGATCGCATAGGTAGTGCGGATCCTCGTCGTAAATTCCGCTTATGCGCCTACACTCAGAACACTTCTTGATTTCCTTTTCACAGTAGTAGTTAGGAAAGTAGTGGTTACCTGTGCTCATTTAGTTTTAGTACTTTTATCACTGATGTTATTTATTTGGTTACAACTTATCGTTTTCCCAGTACCTTCAGTGCATTGACCAAAGTAAAAGAGTGAATGTCAGTGCAGTGACCAATTCAGGAGAACTTTCAGTAGGGGAACTCTAGTCACAGAAGTCACTGTGAGGAACAGGTGTAGGGAGTTAGTTGAGAACGAGATAAAGATGAGTCCTAGACTAAAAGCTCGGGAAGTGATATATTGACGAGTATCATGTATTAGAGCGAGGGTGGACTCCTTGTCACGAGTTAAGAGGGGCAAGATGGTCTTAATATCGGTTCACTTGCCCATAAGTCAGCTAAAGAAGTTAGAGGAGCTAGTGAAAGAGGGTCACTTTCCGAGCGTGAGTGAAGCGATAAGGCACGCAATAAACAAGTTAATTGAGGAGCACATAAAGGAGGGAGTAGTAGTTGCACTCTAACTCTAAGTAGCTCACTTTCACCTACTCAGAAGAAGAGTTAGAAGGATAGTTGACGAGAACTTTGGGATAGTTAAGAGGAATTGTTGAAGGAGAAGTGCAAGCTAGAGGACTATCCAGTCGTTAAGGAGTACTTCGTAAGTATTTAGTAGGGAGAAGTTCCTCGATGAAGTACTCACCTGAATCACAGACACACTGTAGATGCTAGCAGTCAATGACTGTACACAGCCACTAAGCTATGACTTCAGGCTCAGTCCAGAGTTTAGGGAGTAGACTTAGAAGAGCTAGTCGTGATAGAGATGTACTGCGGTTAATGACGAAGAGGCTGTTAGAGTTAGTCTCTGAGGAGTTAGGGGTAAGAGTTGAGGTTGGGGCGTGCGTAAGAGTCAGTGAAGAGGACAGAGAAAAGTTAGCTAAAGTAATGGGTTGCGATAAGTTGGACAGGCTATTGAAGTACCTATTCGACGAGGGAGCTAGGAGTCCTGAAGAGCCGTCTGGACCGTAAAAGAAATTCTTAAAAATTCCTGTCAGTTATCTTTATTGGTGCAAGTTTTTGTCGTCTTGCATTGAGGAGTGCGCTGGC
>QMRA01000088.1:0-4536 GCA_003649155.1 Thermoproteota archaeon
ACAGGCAACTCCTCATCAACGAGGAGGTGTAGTATTGGGTCAATGATGTCGTATGTTAATCCAAGCTCCTCCTCAGCTAAATGACCCTTCCAAAGCCTTGGGCTACTAGGCTTCTTAATAATTCTCTCAGGTATGCCCAAGTACTTGCCCAGCATTCTAACTTGAGTCTTGTATAAGTCGCCTATGGGAAGAACGTCTACTCCTCCATCACCATATTTTGTGAAGTAGCCTAAAAGAAGCTCACTTTTATCTCCAGTCCCAACAACCATTCTACCCTCAAGATTAGCATAGTAGTATAGTAGGCACATCCTAACTCTAGCTCTCAAATTTCCAACTGGAACTTTAGCCTCAAAACTGAAGTTAGGTATGGAATTCGAGAATGCCTTAATGATCCTCGAAATGTCTATTAGGTAATATTTAATTCCAAGTCTTTCAGCCACGAGAATTGCATCGTCGACATCCTGCTTAGGTGTAACTTCAGGGTCAGGCATTATCAGCCCTAAAACGCTCTCAGAGCCAAGAGCATTGACGCAGAGGTACGCAGTAACTGTCGAATCCAAGCCTCCACTCAAACCCACAACTACACCGCTGATCGGCGGAGAGAGGTGCTGCCTAAGAAACCTGGAAATGACGTCAACTACAACTGGCGCATTGATCTCCAGCATGCACAGCCCAACTAAAACTATAGCTGACTAGAAATTAAACCCTTCGAGTAGAGTTCAAGTAGAGAATTAAGTGAAAAAGCGAGTCAACTTCGATTGAACTTCTCGCTCTAAGGGCAAATTGAAAATGACAATTCTGTTAACTGAAGGAAGCGAGACATTAAAAATCGTTGTGCCACCCAACTGAACCTTATGAACCTTCGACTTGTGAGCGTGACCGTGAACTACCACTGTAGGAGACTTTGAAGCAATAACTTTCTCCATTTCCCTACAGCCCATTTCAGGCCAGATAGCCTTAACCTCCCCAATCAACGTCCTATAAGTAGGAGCGTAGTGAAGTAGGAGAATTGTGAAGTCGCAGTCAGCCAACCTGCTTAATAGCTGACCTATGAGTGAAACCCTTTTACGGTAGATCTCCTCTATACCCTTAATGTTCTTCAACTGCCACCTAGTAGGCCTATCCAAGCTCCCCCTACTTCCAACCACACCTAGAGAGTAGCCCTTGACCTCAAGTTTTATGATTTCGTCGTGAAGCCAAGTAACCTCATCGCCATAATTAGCCCTCAACACTGGAATGCACTCGTCGTACTCCTCATTTCCAAAGCAAGCAATTATCCGACCATTGTAAACCGAACGGACTAGCTTTAAAACCCTCTCAAACTCGCTGACTCTACCCTTAAAAATCATGTCGCCTGCAAATAGGAATAAGTCAATGTCATCTGGAAGCCTTGAAAGCGCATCTTCAAATTGCAGGATAAATTTGGGGGAGTGAACGTCTGCAGTTGCAGCTATCTTGATTCTGCTCAATTCCCCTAACCTTTCCCAGACTCCACCTTCAAGTACTTCTCCAGCGGCTCGCCAATAACGATGCCCTTCCCTGGAACTATTTCAAAGGTGTATATCGTCATGTCGACTGGAGACCACCTCATCTTCCTCACGTATATCGTCCTGACGAACCTTCCACCAACTCTCTGAATCCCTAAAACTATTATTCCAGAAGCCAAGAACTCTTCAACTCCATACCTGCTCAGCGAAGATGAGCCAGTAGGAATGTCGCATGTGACGACGGTCGTGCAGCCAAGCTGCTCCTCCAAGTAAGACACTATCTCCCTAACGTACTCTCTAACCCACAGCAGGTCTCCGACTCCTTGTGCGAGAGCTGAAATCGGATCTAGTACCAGCCTACTTACTGGTACGTTCCTAGTGTACCTTGCTATAACGTCAATGAACGCCTTTGACTTCTTGCCGTGCTTCAAATCTTCAGTCCTCAACCTAATTTCAAATGGAATTAATCGCCCCTCCTTGACGTACCTGTTCAAGTCCCAGCCAAGGTTAGTAACTCCACTAAGCACGTTTTGAATTCGATCGTCAAAAGACACATAAACGCAGTACTCACCATTCTTCAAGCCGTGAATCAAGTACTGAATAGACATTATCGTCTTGCCAACTCCAGTCTCACCTGCAATCAAGTACGTCCTACCCTTAATGAAGCCCCCACCGATCAGCTCGTCAAGCTTAGGTATTCCAGTTGGAATTCTATCCAGCATGCTGACACCCCAATTAAAGCCACTTACTACAAAATATCCTACAATAAAAATTTAACCATTTACGTTAAATGGTAAATTGGCGGATGAAGAACCTCACAAAGTTGAGCTTAAGCAATGATACTCGACGGGCGAACTGACGCCAATCATTTTAACTCAGCACTTAGTCTATCAATTTTCTCTGAATATAAAGCATCTCATTATACGTAGACTCTAAAGCTTCAATTAAAGACGATTTAACACCCCTACCATAAGCATCCTTCAACATCTTTATAGTCAACCCCCTAGGCGTTATAACTCGATTTCTAAGCTCGCTCGCTGAAAGCACACCTAGCGACTTAACTGTACCCTCAAATAACTTGAAGACAGCTCTCCTAGCCACATGCTCAGGAATGCCTATAGCCATTGAACCAAGAATGAAGGCATCAATCAACTCTGCAACCAACGCAGGTCCACAGCCAGATATAATAGTTAAAGCGTCAAGCACATGCTCTTCAACCCAGACAACTTCCCCAAGCACTCTGAACAAATCCTCTACTGCACGTTCAATTTCATCACTATAAGCTACATCTCTACTTAAAGCTGTGAATGAACTATTTGAAAGAGCACTTATATTCGTCATCGCTCTAAACAATACAACATCATCACCCAATCTCCGCCTAAACCACGAAAGCGGAATCAAAGCCACCATTGAAATTAGCACTTTACAATGAAGCAAGTCACCGACTTCACGTAAAACATCAAATACCTGACTTGGCTTTACACATAAAAGCACCAAATCATACTGTTCAATTAGCAATCTATTGTTAAAGGTGATTTCAACACCACTTCCTTGAAAGTAATTCAATAGATCATCTCGCCTATGTCGAACTGAAGCTAAAACTTTAAGATTTGTACAAGAAGTCAACCCTGAAGCAATAGCTCTCCCTAGATGCCCTAACCCGATAATTCCAATTTTACCAATCTGGAATCAAGGCACCTCACCTAAACTACAGAAACAATAAGGAAATTTGAACTAAATTTATAGTTTGCCATGCAACATAATGCACGAATCACGTTATAGAACAATTTAAAAACCTTAAAACAACTATTAGAAGAGGGAAATTATGGTCGACGTTACTAGAATAGAGGAATTAAAAAAGCGCGGTGAATTAGTTGTTGAAGCACCACTAGAAGTTCTACGCGAAGCTGCGAAAATAACCCTTGGAGTCTCAGTGAAGGAAATAAGAGAAGACAATAAGATAATATTCACCTATGACAGCCCGGTATGCCCACCAAGAATAATACTGACGGAAATCGAGCCCGGCAAGTACCACGTAATATCATCAAATAAGTGCTCAATTCCAGACTGCCCCTACTGGGAAAGCTGCGCGAGGTCGGACACTGAGAGGCTGAGGATATTTGAAATAGTCATCAAGAAGCTACTTGGAGAGAAGAAAATCTTAGAGTCAAGGTATGAGTGGCTGCCGGAGAGAGTTAGAGAGGAAGAGCTTGAAAAGCTGATTGATAGGATGATAAGAAGGCCAAAACCTGAAGAGCTATAGTGGAAGTGATCAAGATGCCCTGCATGGTTATCGTCGGAGGCTTCTTCGGAGATGAAGGAAAAGGCAAGGTAGTATCATACCTAGCTATAAAAGACAAGGTAGACCTAGCAGTTAGGACAGGCTCAGTAAACGCAGGGCACACAGTATTGTGGAAGGGAAGAAAGTACAAGTTGAGGATAATTCCAAGCGCATTTGTATATGAAAAGTGCAGGTTACTTGTAGGTGCAGGAGCAAATGTGAACGTCCAGATATTCTTGAAGGAAATAGAGGAAACAAACTGCAAGAATAGGGTTGGAGTCGACTTCCAAGCCTCGATAATAGAGGAGAAGCACATAGCCGAAGACCGAGGAGACGCCCACCTAGCCAAGAAGATAGGCACGACAGGGCAAGGAGTCGGGCCAGCAATAGCAGAGCGAGTCAGGAGGAAAGCCAAGCTGGCCAGAGACATACCAGAACTCAAGCCATACCTAACCGATGTTGCACTCGAAGTCAATGAAGTAATAGATAGAGGAGGCAAAGTCATTCTCGAAGGAACCCAAGGCACATTCCTATCCCTATACCACGGCACATACCCATACGTAACTGGAAGAGACACCACAGCCCCAGCAGTTTGTAGCGAAGTCGGAGTAGGTCCAACAAAAGTGGACGACGTACTCATAGTATTCAAAGCATACGTAACACGAGTAGGAGCAGGACCCCTACCAGGAGAGCTAAGCCCAGAAGAGGCAGACAGAAGAGGCTGGACAGAAATAGCGACAGTAACTGGAAGGAGAAGGAGAGCAGCAC
>QMRA01000089.1:0-4505 GCA_003649155.1 Thermoproteota archaeon
CTTTTAATATGAGGCCAGCTGAGCTAGTTGACCTCGTTTTAGGAATTGACGATGACAATTTCATATTTCCAGCTCATGCTTGGACTCCTTGGTGGAGCATTTTTGGAGCTGTCAGCGGCGATGATAGAGTGGAGGATTGCTATGAAGATCAGACAAGGAACATCTATGCTATTGAAACTGGGTTGAGTAGTGATCCTGCTATGAATTGGAGAGTTAGCAGCCTCGATAAATATGCCCTCGTGAGCTCCTCGGATGCGCATTCTCCTTGGCCATTTCGCTTGGGTAGAGAGGCTTGCGTTTTTGAACTAAAGAAACTAAGTTACTTGGATATTATCTCAGCAATAAAGTCTAAGGATCCAGAGCGATTCATCATGACGATCGAGGTTGAGCCTTCCTATGGGAAGTATCACTATACCGGTCATAGGAAGTGTGGTGTGGGACCACTTTCTCCGGAAGAGGCTGCGAAGTTGAATTATAGATGTCCTGTGTGCGGAAAGAAGCTAACTAAGGGAGTTGAAGATAGGGTTGAAGAGCTGGCTGATAGGCCTGTTGGGTATAAGCCTCCGGGTGCAATTCCCTTCATTAAGTTGCTGCCTCTTCAAGAGTTAATAGCATCTATATTAGGTGTTAATCCGCGAAATGTTAAGAGATTATACTCCGGTTCTGTTTGGGAGGAGTATTTGAAGCTTATTAAGCGCTTTGGCTCTGAGTACCGAGTTTTGATAGAAGCACCTTTAGAGGAAATAGCTGAAGCCTCTTCTAAGCGGCTGGCTGAAGCAATCTGTAAGTTGAGGAAGGGAGATCTTAGAGTTATACCGGGTTATGATGGTGTTTATGGGAAGATAATTTTATTTGAGGAAGACGAATCTCAAAGAAGCCTCGGAGACTTCATTTCTTAGATTCCTCTCTCTTTTTGACCAGGAAGTCTCTCCACTGCCCATTTCTTAATCTCCTTATAACTCCTCTCCAGCCCTCCTGGTCTACTATGTCAGTGACAATTATCCAGTCTACTTTCAAGAGTATTGCTGTGATGATTATTAGGAATGCTATAGACGCGATAGCTCCATGAATGCTTCCACCAAGCCAGTATTCAGCTAAATTGACGAATGTCCTTCCAAATGCTGCTATGAATGTGCTCAAAATAATTTTTCCAACTAGGCATGCGAATAGGAATTTGAAGAAGCTATATCTAATCAGCCCTAACGGTATTATTACTATGTCGTCTGGTGAAGGTGTGACAGTAAATATGAAGACGGCGAGCGCGCCGTACTTGTCTAGTAATTGCCTCAATCTTGCTATCCTATACTCGTGCTCTTCTCCAATTAGCTTTCCACTGCCAAAGCTGAGTATGTAGACTATGGCCTTGCCAACTGCGCCTCCAACTCCACTTACAATGCCTAGTATGATGGGATTGACAGGTAGGTATGCCGCCATGAAGAAGATTGCAACTAAGTATGGTACTGGTATGAAAGGTATTAGATTTCCCAGTATTGAAACTATGAATGCACCTAAGTAGCCATGTTGCACGACTATTTGTATAAGCCATTCTTCCAGGTTTTCAAGCAACAGCTAGCCTCTCCATTAACTAGCGGTGCATATGTCTTAGACAATTATGGTTGTATCCATATTTAGCCATTTACATGTGGCGAGTTTACATCAAGTGAACTGGAAAAGCTTTTAAACTTTAAAGAAAAACATCCTAATCGCCTTAAGCTTACAGTATAAATTGGGGGCAAAAGCTTGAATCCCGGTGCAATGATTTCACTAATTCTAGGCGTAATAATTGTAGTGTTCGCAGTTTTAGCTATGGAACTGAAGAACATCACCTACGCAATACTTTCGCTGTGCGGCTTCAGTGTTGCTGTTGCAGTTGCATTCTTCTTCCTAAATGCGCCATATGTAGCGGTTTTTCAACTTGCGATTTTAGCTGGAGCTGTAACTGTTCTATTCCTTGTAGCGGTTATGTTAACTAGGAAGGAGGAGGTTGAGCTTCCATGAAGATGAATGAAGTAATTGGCGCCATAGCCGCTCTAGCTATTGCATACGTTCTCGCAAACATGTTAACAGCAGGCTTTGCGCAAGTAGGTCTATTTGCATATGCTGAGAAGGCGTTCTGGCTTGTTCCTCCAGGAATTGGTTTGCACCAGATTGGCGAAGCTATTGGCCGCCTACTTTGGACTGTGAGGAGCCTAGATGTGATAGGGCAAGTTATTGTGCTGTACACTACTGCACTTGGAGTTATGGCTCTTCTGCGAGAGGAGGTTGAGGAGAAGTGACGTCTGGACTTTATGTCTTCATAGCTACCTCAGCAGTCCTGCTAGCGGTTGGACTTTATGGATTGATGGCAAAGCGAAACATGATTAGATTGATAATGTCTCTTGAGATACTTTTAAGCGCAGCCACATTAAACTTCGTAAACTTTGCAGCTCATAGGGCGCTTGGACTTGTAGACCCATTAGGGCAAGTGTTTGCCATAATTGCCATTTCAGTCGAGGCATGCGTCATCGGCGTTGCACTTGCATTTGTGATTAATGCTTACAGGCACTACGGCACTCTCGATGTTACTAAGTTGAAGAAGTTGAGGTGGTAGTGATGATGATCGTGCTATATCCAATGATAGTGTTGATCTTCTTCGCGGGTGTAACGCCATTTCTAAGTAGGGTCTTCAGGAGTTTGCGGATAAGAAATGCAGAAAGTATTTGGGCTACACTTGGTTTTGCACTAGCACTGCTAGCTTCATTTAGGCTGATAGGTCCAGTAACGCGGAATGGCGTTGTAGTATTCATGCCTTATCCTAACGCTAAGCTTCCAATTGCAGGATTCTTCGCTGTAGATTGGCTTGGACTGTTTGCCTCAATAATATTCATAATGATCGGACTGTTTGCGTCAATCCACTCAATAGACTACATGAGCCACGACACTGGACTGGCATCTTACTACGCCTTACTTCTGCTGATGGTTGCAGGAATGGTTGGCTTAGCTTATGCAGGAGACTTCATAACATTCTACGTTTTCTGGGAGTTGATGAGCATTGCATCCTACTGCCTCGTCGGTTTTAGAAAGCATTTGTGGGAGCCTATCGAAGCTGGCTTCAAATACTTAATTATGAGCGCTGCTGGTTCTGCAATGGTGCTATTCTCGATGTCTTTGATATACGGCTTAACAGGGTCACTTAATTTTGCACAAGTATCATTTTCACTGTTAAAGTCCACGCCATCACCAGTACTCTACTTGACTGTAGCCTTGCTAGTCGCTGGATTTAGCGTTAAGGCTGCAGTTGCACCCTTCCACTTCTGGCTTCCTGACGCGCACCCAGCTGCTCCAAGTCCAATAAGTGCAATGCTGTCTGGAGTTGTAATTAAAACTGGAGTTTACGCTTTAATTAGAACTCTATATTTGCTCTTCGACCCTTCAATAGTCGACTTCACCTCAATGCTTGCAGTTCTCTCAGTTTTAACTATGACTGTAGGAAACGTCATGGCGCTACTCCAGAAAGACATTAAAAGGCTATTAGCATACTCAAGCATCAGCCATATAGGCTACATTTTACTCGCAATGTCTCTCGGAACAGAATACGGGTTAACTGGAGCTCTTCTCCACGTATTTAACCACGCAATAATGAAGGGCCTCGCATTCCTCTGTGCTGGAGCAATAATCCATGTCACTGGAACTAGAAACATCGACGAGCTAATTGGTGTTGGGAAGAAAATGCCGGTCACATCTGTAACATTTGCAATTGCTCTACTATCTTTGTGCGGCGTACCATTTCTCAATGGCTTCGTGAGCAAATACGTGATTTTTGCTGCGGCGATTGAAGCGAAGGCTTACCTATTAACGGTTATAGGTTTGTTAAACAGCGGCTTATCAGTAGTTTATTACTTGAGGCTTATTCAGCTATTAATGCTGAGGGAACCTACAGGAAAGGCTGCTACGGCCAAAGAAGCTTCAATATCAATATTGGTACCACTTGTGGTGATGGCTTTCTTGTGTATCCTATTCGGAGTTTGGCCTGAGCCAATCTACAAACTCGCTGAAGGAGCTGCTCTCGCAGCAATGTCTAAAATACAGTACATATTCACCATAATGGGCACATAGACAAGCACTTTCTTTCACAATATTCTTCTTTTTAATCTACAAAAAGCACAGTAAGTTGCATTTGTAGGATATCCGCAAATCTTGCAGAACTTCAATTCCCCCTCTAGTTGAGCGTAAAATGATTTTATTGCAGGTTTAATTTTACGATTAAAGCTTCTTATAAGATGTAACTTGAATCCCGGCCTAATCTTTTCGATGTTATTAACAACGTCTTTTAAAGCAATTGTAGGTGCTTTTTCAGCGTATGGGCATTTGCTTTCAACATATTTTAGATTGTTAACTTTACAATATGTTGCTGTTTCAAGTTCAGTTACTTCGTATAGTGGTTTTATTTTTGCAACTAGAATTTTATACTTGCTCGGAGCAGTAGGTCCGCTTCTTGATAGTAAGTCAAGATTTCCACTAGCATA
>QMRA01000090.1:0-4481 GCA_003649155.1 Thermoproteota archaeon
TGTATATTCTATCAGCATTAAATTTTAGTAATTTGTCTGCTACTTCTGCGAGTTCTTCGTCGGTGTAGTTGTGGGCGTACCATGCTGTTCTACCGTGCATTCTTAAGTATATGTTTCTTCCAGTTTTAGTGTAGAATCGCATTTCTGGGCTGTCGACTGATACTAGCGTGATTTCGAGTTCTTCGCACCATTTTATCCATTTTTCATCAATCCACTTCTCATTTCTCCACTCTAATGCGAATTTTTCGCCTAACTTGACTTTTTCAATGAATTTTTCAAGTCTTTCAGTGAATTTTCTGGTTGGAATTGCTGTTGGAGGTAGTTGGAAGAGGTAGAAGTCTATTTTATTTTCAAGTGGTTTGAAAAGTCTTTCAAATTTAATCCAAGTATTGAGTGCTTTTTCGCTGAATCTAAAGATGTGGGTTATCCACCTGTTAACTTTTATTGACCATCTGAATTTTGGCGGAGTTTTTTGAGCCCAGCTCTTTACTTGGGATGGGAATGGAAACCTATAGAAACTTGCATTTAACTCTACGGCATTTAACTTTGAGTTGCGAATATACCATTTGAAGCCATCTGGATTCCAGCTGTAAAGCCAGCCTGATGTTCCTATAAACACTTGTACTTCCATTATTTCACCTAGATTTTAATGCCGAATGCTTCTGCAAATTCTTTGATCTTCTTATATTCTTTCAAGAATTCGTATCCTTTCTTAGTTAGTGCGTAAAATGTTTTTCCGTTTTCTTCAATTGCTTTTAAAAGGTTGGCTTCGATAAGCTCATTTAAATATCTAACTAGTCTATCATATGATAAATTTGCTCCATAGAGTATCCTAGTAATGCCTGCTCTTCCTCCTTCAATAGTAATTGTATTCATTATGTCTGCCATTATCTGGAGCCTTGACCTGTATCTTTTCTTCATCTCCCTCTACCCACTTTGATGAGCATTAGGAGCATGCATGTGAATCCAACTAACTGGATTAAGTGAGCTAGAATGTACATTTGGCTAATTATTATGGAGAACATGAATGCAATGTGACTGATGAGGATTAATGTGAATCCTGCAAATATGAGCATGCTATTCACGTTTCTACTTTCTATGAAGTTTATTGCTGCTTGGGCTGTCACGTATATTAGTAGGGTCATTTCGACGAGTTCGAAGTATGGATTTAGGATTATCGGGATGATTGTTGCTGTTACTGCTTCCTGTTCAATTTCTATTTTGGCTCGGTGTACGTATGCTAGTGTAAATAGTATGTATGCGATCGTCCTCATTAAGCCGTAGATTATGCTGATGGTGAATATTAAATTCTTAATTCTAATTTCTAGCTCTCTCAGGAGTAGGGCTATGTACGTAGATGCTATTACGCGAGTTATCATTCCTGCTCCTAAGACTGAAAATCCGAAGTACAAGTACATTAAACTCTTATTTCCTGTTAGCTTGTAAGCTTTCATTGCGAAATAGGCTATCGAGAAGCTTATCAAGGCGCTTATTGTTTCCATGATTAGATCTGCTCTAAATGCCGATGGCAAGTTTTCACCATCTGCACTTGACGTCTATGTGCTTAATAGTTATGTATGATTCGTATAGACGATTGGTGCTTCACTAATATAAATAGTATCGAGTTATTCGATTTCGGTGATTGAGAATGATGAAGAGCAGGTATATTAAAATTGGGTTAGCTGCACTGGTTGTGCTTGCTGTATTCGCTGTACTTACACTGCATTCAACAGCAATTGCACAGGAAGTTCAGTGGGGCAAGAACCTTGTTTGGAGGGCTAGAGGCTTCGCAGTAACTAGGGATGAGAACATTACAAGTAGGCAGTTAGTGCTGATTGGTATGCGCTTTGAAGCGCAGTTGGTAAATAGAACTATTCGGCTTCATGTCGTCAATGGAACTATAAAGATTGGAGATGTAAAATATACTGTAACTGAAGGTGTTGGAGGTATTGGGCGAATTCACCGCGTCGATGGCTACGTTGTTGGCATAATGGTTGTAAGGGGCACTGCAGTTAATGAGTATGGCGAGCAATTGACTTTCAAAATGTTTGGACGAGTGATATATGCGCCAGACAAGCATGCAGCATATACTTCAATGATGGGCTTCATAAGGGGAGAGTCAGAAAAATACTTCTTGATTCTCGAGGGGCTTATAGGGGGCTAGTGAACCTAATCTCCATATTCCTCTTTTTTGAGTTCTAAAAGCCACTTTAAAGGGATATCTTGCCATTTTCCATCTGGGCTTCTTCTCCGTATAGTTATGGGTAAAATGCCCATCTCTAGCTCCATTTCAGCGATAGTTAGGGGGTCTTCAACGTTCTCTGGGATGTCTATTAGAACTGGTGCACCCATAGATATTTGGAGGGCTCTCGCTCCAATTATCCTAGCTCTTTCATACCTTGTTAGTTTTGGTGGGCCGATTAGGATCTTCATCTCAACTTTAGATTTCTCCTTTTTAGTTGAGTTTTGATGAATGTGTGAGCTTTCATCTTGTTGCATGCGTCTTCCTCCAACTACATATCAACTTGGAATGTGAAAGTGAGTAATCTACTTGCAGGGCACCCCACACTTTTCCTAGCAAATCTAGGCTTTGAATTAATTTGACACAAATATATAATATTTTGCGTTTTACTTATTTAACTGTAGGGTGGCGGTGAATTAAAATTGGCTGAGCGAAGTGAATTTTCATCGTTTAAGTGGTCTTCAGCATTTTTAACAACTGTTTCGATAATCTTAATTGCATTGAGGCTAATTAATAGGCCGATTTTGAGATTTGACTTTGAATTCCTTCTCTTTCACATTCCAGCTCTTCTTTCAGTTTTATTTTACATTTACTTGGCTTTTAAGGGTAAATTCGATTAGTAGTAGTCGCCTAGCAGGTGTATGTTTCCGATGTGTATATTTTCTAGCCCTGCGCGTTTAGCTGCTTTCACGCACTCTAATGCGTGTCTTCTGCTTGTTGGTGGTAGGTCTCTCATCATGTATTCTCCGTAGAATGCTAGTAGGGTGTATGGGATTTCTGGGTCTATATCAGCTAGAAATCCAGCTATCTGTTCAACTTCGTCTGCGTCTACGTATCCAGGTACAAGTAGGGTACTTGCAATCATTAGTGGTGGATTCTTCCTTTCGTTTATCCTTTTACCGAGCATTTCTAGGTTTTTGAAGACTGGCTTGTTTGAAACTCCGCAGAGCGCCATGTAAACGTTTTCATTCCATGCTTTTAAGTCGAATTTCACGTTTCCTCCGCTAATTAATGATAGTTCAAATGCTTTTTCAGCTAGTTTTGGGTTCATCATTCCATTTGTCTCCCAGCATATTCTCATTATTCCATTCCACTTCTTTGCCTTTTCAATGGCTAATTCGCTCACTTTTATTGCGTGAGGCATTTGTGGTGATGGGTCTCCTCCGAAGAAGCATATGCATGAAACTTTATTGTAAACTTTGTCGGCTAGCTCTTCAGCGCTCATTAATGGAGATAGGCTTGATGTGAGCTTCCTGTAGTGCCAGTTTTGGCAGTATAGGCAATCTAGGCTGCATGCTCCGTAGAATACTGCCAGGTTATAGTATCCATATTCAGGCCCTGGCTTGTACGCGTATTTTGGGTAGCCTCTTCCTGTGCAGCCTGGGCATATCCATGCTCCAACGCAGTTTGTGGGTATTGGATCGTAGTACCATTCTAGCACTCCTTTATCTGGAGTTCCTGCCAGTCGCACTAGCTTTCCATTTTCATTTTTAACCAATCCACAGTATCCAGAAGAGTTTGGGGGTATTATACATTCATTTGCGCATGTCCCACATTTAATTCCTGGTCCTCTTGGCGGCTTGCTCGGCAGCCCAAATTTCTTCTTGCTTTCTTCGTGTGCCTTCATCGCTACTGGTAATGCTTCATCTGGTTTTTCGATTAAGCAATCTTTACATACCCCCAATGTGCTTGATATTAGCTTTGACTTTTTCCCGCAGACTTTACACGTTTTCTCCCTTAAGGTTATTGAGCCAATTATCCATCGCAAAATTTGCACCTCATGCTTCTCTAGCCATCACGTAAGCGTCTTCTCCATCTAAGTAATATCCTGGAATTCTCTTGGCAATCTTGTAATTCAGTTTTTTGTATAGGTTTATTGCTGGCAAATTACTTATTCTCACTTCTAAGTAGTATTCCGATGCTCCATACTCCTTCATTGCCTCCATCGCCTTTCTCATTAGAGCTTCTCCAATTCCTCTCCTCCTGTACTCTGGCAGGACTGCAATGGATATTACGTGACCTTTCTTAGCAAGTCCAAATCTTAGATTTGATAGTCCGAATTCTACTCTGCACATAATGTAGCCTACAACTTCACCGTTGACTTCTGCTACGAGGAATGCCTTTGGGTATTGGTAGTGGTGGTGCATGAAGAATGCTGGTGAGTAGTTTTCAGGTAGGCATGTTTTGTTTATCCACATTACTCTTTCGAGGTCTAGAGGCTTGAACTCCCGTATTGTAA
>QMRA01000091.1:0-4446 GCA_003649155.1 Thermoproteota archaeon
ATGCCTTCACCTAAAAGCTCTACTTGGCGGAAGCTTGAAGCCATTAGGAGTGGAGAGTTGTCGGCAGTAGAGAATGTAGAGCTCTTCCTAGAGCGGATTAGAGAGCTAAATCCTAAGCTGAATGCTTACATAGATGTCCGCCCTGAGAAGAGCATTAGGCAGGCTAAGAATGTCGATAAGCAACTACAGGCTGGAAAGGTTGGGAAGCTTTCAGGGCTGTGCATTGCTGTCAAGGCAAACATCAACGTCAAGGGTTTCACGATAAGCTGCGCATCTAAAACTCTTTCAAATTACATAGCTCCATACGACGCTGAGGTTATCAGGAGGATTAAGAGGGAGCAGGGGATAATTATCGGCATAACCAACATGGATGAGTTTGCCTGTGGAACTACTGGGTGTAGGAGCTTCTACGGGCCTGCAATTAATCCTCGAGCTGAAGGTAGGGTGCCAGGGGGCTCTAGTAGTGGTTCTGCAGTTGCCGTCGCCGCGGAACTGTGCGACTTAGCGTTGGGCAGCGACACTGGAGGGAGCATTAGGGCTCCGGCGTGCTGGTGTGGAGTTGTTGGGCTGAAGCCTACTTATGGGCTTGTCCCACGTCAAGGGCTAATCGACTTGGCGATGTCCCTAGATCAGGTAGGCCCATTTTCTCCTGACGTTTATGGAGCTGCCCTACTATTGGAGGTTATTGCCGGGTATAATCCGAATGAAGTGACAACGTTGAACGTGCTCCTCGACGGCTTTTCTGACAATATTGACGGGAATATTGACGGCTTTCGCATTGGACTAGCTAAGCAGTATGAGGAGCTCTGCAATCCCAAGATTTACTCTAAGGTTAGTGAAGTTTTGAATATGGTTGAGCGGTCGTTTGACGTTGAAGTTGTCGAGGTTAGTTTGCCGAGCATAGAAAAAGCTCTTTCAGCTTACTACATCATCGTCAGCGCTGAGTTTTATAGTGCTACAAGGAGGTTTGACGGCAGAAGGTATGGCTTTAAGATTGAGGACGTCTGCTTAGACGAGGTTTTGAGGAGAATTGTTAGGGGAAGCTACGTTACGAGGAAGGAGTATAGGGGGCGCTTCTACGAGAAGGCGCTTCAAGTTAGGACTATCGTCAAGCAGGAGTTCTTGAGGGCATTTAAGAAGTGCGACGTGATCGTCGGCCCGACAATGCCTACATTTCCACCTAAAATTGGGGAGGAGCTCTCTCCTCTAGAGGAGTACTCCCTAGACGTCTTCACTATCCCCGCAAACTTAGCTGGAATATGTGCTGGCACTGTTCCAATTGGATTGCTTGAGGGTGTTCCAGTTGGACTTCAAGTTCAAGCTCCCCACCTGCATGAGGTTAAGGTGCTCAACTTCATGCAGGCTGTTAGTGGATTGGTGGAGTAAATTGGCTGAGGGGAGCATTTTAATTAAGAATTGCAGCTGGCTAGTTACGCAGGATGACAATAGACCGGTTTTGAAGGGAATTTCAATTTACATTGAAGATGGTGTTGTCCGCGAGATTTCTCCTAGGATTTCCCTTGAAGCGGAATTCGTTATTGATGGTTCAGGTAAGATTTGCCTTCCAGGCCTCATTAATTTGCACACCCACTCTCCAATGTCTCTTCTCCGGGGGTATGCTGATGACTTGCCACTGATGGAGTGGCTTAGGGAGAAGGTTTGGCCTATTGAGTGTAAGTTGACTAGAGAGCACTGCTATTTGGGCGCTCTCCTCTCCTGCTTGGAGATGGCTAGGACTGGAACTACGCTTTTCGTGGACATGTACTGGCACCCTCTTGAAATAGCTAGGGCTGCTAGTGAGGTTGGCTTGAAGGCAGTGATCGCTGTGGGTGTGCTGGATAACTTCGACTCTTCACTTAGGGATAAGAGCGTACGGGAGGTTGAGGATTTCCTCAGAGCAGTGAAGGAGTTTTCACCTAGGATTGTAGGAGCTATTGGCACTCACGCTCCATATACTTGCTCTGAAGAACTGCTGTTGAAGTGTAGGGAAATTGCTGAGAGGGAAGACGTCTTACTGCACATCCACGTTGCAGAGTCTAGGAGTGAGCAGGTTGACTTTGAAGAGAAGTATGGCAAGAGGGAGGTTGAATTTCTAGCTGACATTGGATTTCTATCGCCTAGAGTTCTGGCTGCGCACTGCGTCTGGCTTTCTAAGAATGAGGTTAAGCTTCTAGCTGATCACGGCGTGAAGGTGGCTCACTGCCCTACTTCGAACATGAAGCTGGCTGTTGGAGGTGTAGCTCCCATACCTGAGCTCTTGAATTTTGGAGTTACTGTTGGGTTGGGGACTGACGGGCCTGCGAGCAATAATTGCTTGGACATGTTTGAGGCTATGAAACTGTGCGCGCTTATCCATAAGCATCATAGGTGGGATCCCACTGTTATTCCAGCCCAGCTGGCTCTCGACTTCGCTACTATTGGCGGTGCTAGTGCATTGGGGTTGGAGGGTGTTTGGGGTAAAGTAGTTGAGGGTGCTCCTGCAGACTTGGTTCTCGTCAATGCTAGGTCTCCCAATTTGCTACCTATACACTCTTCCAGCACCGTTATCTCTCACCTAGTGTACTCTGCCTGTGGATTTAATGTTGGGGACGTAATTGTTGATGGTGAGCTCATCCTCCATAATGGCGTTTTCACTAGGGTTGATGAGCGTGAAATTTACGATAAGGTTTCATCTGTAGTTGATGAGCTATTCGCCTAATTTCGCGTTTTAGGCTTCGCAATTGCCTTTTTAATTATGAATTCTCCTGAGTACCTGTGCCACCTTACTTCGTAGTCTACTACTTCGATTTTCTCCTTGAAAATTGGGGCGTCGTAGACGAATGTTTCAAACTCTCCTCCTTCACCGCATGGGTGGATTCCGTACTTTTCGTTTAATATCTTCAGCTTCTCTATTTTCTCCTGATCTATTTCTGATCCGAGCCAGTCTCTGGTGAGCCCATATGCTGCTACACCTACTATTAGTACGTGGAATTTCGAGTTCACTACTTCCCTTAGGATTGCTATAGGGTCTTTCTGCCATAGTGGAGCTATCAGTTTCAAGTCTAGCTTATCGCATACTGCGTCTAGCCTGTTCTTCTGGTAGTCTGAAGCTATAACTCCTGAGAGCATTCCGTCGATACCATGTTCCACCTTAAGCTTTTCGAGGGCTTTTCGGAGCTCTTCTAGCTCATTTCTGGATTTGACTTTGATTTTGAGTTGGTTGATTCTCATTGCTTTTGCCTGCAGTTCTGTCCACTTGATTGCTGGGTAGTGCCACATTGCTGACTCTTCGCTTTCTGGAATTAGAGTTATTAGGTGAGTGACTTCCCAGGCTTGACTTAGTGCGTAGTATATGGCGTAAGTGGAGTCTTTACCGCCGCTGTAGAGTGCTGCTAGCTTCACTCTTCCACTTCCACTATTAACTTTAAGTATGGGCTCTTCTAGTATAAGTGCGAGGTTGCCAAGTAATGTCTTTCGCTGAGCTAGAGCCACTGATCGGCTTCGAGGTTCACGTTCAAGTTAATTGTAGGGAGAAGCTGTTTTGCAGGTGTCCAACCGACTACTTGAATGTCCCTCCCAATACTAATGTTTGTCCAATCTGCACTGGGCAGCCCGGCGCTAAGCCCATGCCTCCAAACGCTTATGCTATAAGAGCTGCGCTGGCTGTAGCGTTGATGTTGAACTGCGAGGTTAGGGTTGGCGAGCACATTTACTGGCTTAGAAAGCACTACCCCTACCCTGACTTGCCTAAGGGATATCAGATTATTAGTCAGCCTATAGGCGTTAATGGCCATGTGAAGTTTAGGGTTGATTCTACTCCTTATGAAGTTCGAATTAGGGAGGTTCACGTTGAGGAGGATGCTGGTAGGTGGGATCCTGAGACTGGTAGGGTTGACTATAATCGGTGCGGCATTCCACTAATTGAGATAGTCACCTACCCGGACATGCACTCTCCAGAGGAGGCCAGGGCTTTTGCTGATGCTCTCCTGCGAATTTTGAAGTACCTCGATTGCGTGAGGGTTGAGGGTACGCGCTTCGACACGAACATTTCAATTAAGGGTGGGGCTAGAGTTGAAATTAAGAACATCAATTCGGTTAGAGGCGTCTTCAAGGCTCTCTTGTTTGAGATATCTAGGCAGAGGAGCTTGATGGCTAAAGGGTTGGATGTTAAGCGGGAGACTAGGCATTTTGATGAGGAGAACATGATCACGATTCCAATGAGAGTTAAGGAGACTGTTGAGGATTACCGGTATATCCCAGACCCGGACTTGTACCCGTTCATAATTACGCCGGAACTCTACCGTAAAGTTAAGTCGTCTCTGCCGGAATCTCCCTATGCGAGGATGATGCGCTTCATCAACGAATACGGCTTAAGCTTCGATGACGCTTTCGTTTTGACTAGTGAGTGCGAGCTAGCTGACTTCTTCGAGGAAGTTGCTAAGCACGTTCCAGTCGACGTTGCTGCTA
>QMRA01000092.1:0-4331 GCA_003649155.1 Thermoproteota archaeon
AAACTTCTGAATTTCAGGCTTGCTCCACATAATATAGGGAACAACTAAAATCGCGTCGAAAACAATGGTTGTTACCTCAGTATCTTTATCGTAAGTAGACGTGAAGTTACCATTAACTGTCAGAGCGCCGGCACCCAATATAGTCTGTTCCAAGCTGAACGTCCCTTTACCCGTATAATTGCTATAAGTTATTTGAAGTTCAACATTTGGAAGTTGTAGTGCTACTTGAAAGTCGAATGTCACGTTAAGTGAAATATCGCTCTCAACCCCAGTATTTGTTGTGTATGAGTGAATTTTAGCAGCGAGGTCAGTTACTCCTTCAAATCTCTCCGTTTCTACTGAACCCTCAATTTTAAGTCCAATCTCCCTATTTGGATAAACCCTAATGATTATGGTTATATCTTTTGAGTAAACTTGAGATAATGCAGGTTGAGCAAGATTAATTAAGAGCAAGATGACTGCCATGATGAAAGCAAACCTACAGATTACCTTTACGTATCTTGTCATCAGCAATCAGCACCTCCGCAACTCTACAAATACAGGCGGCAACTACTTAAATTTTCCTACCTTTACCAGAAGCTCCTCCTAAGAGCTCGCCTTTCAGCCTCTAATATCTTTTCATAAAAAGCGTCAGACTCTACTTTAAACTTACTTAATATAGGCTCAACGTCACTGGCCCTCAGCCTCCTACCAGCTAACGCGATGGCTGCCAGCTTCCCATACCTCTCTATAAGGCTGGCTTGCTTGATGGCTTCCTTCACTATACTTTCCTCCTCCCTTGTCAACCTCGCTCCTCTCTTATTACATATTTTCTTCACAGTACGCTCATCTTCATTTAGAGCCGCTAATCTTCTTGAACCGCACTTAAGGCACTCTGGAAATTGAGGTAGATCTAATATCCTGATGGGCTTCCACCAACCCCAACAATCAGTGCAAACAAATACTCTAACTTCATTGAGAAGTCTGGCTTTAGCAGCTTCAACAAGTATCTTCCTAAGCCTTTCAGGAGGAATGACTTCTGTTTTCCTAGAAATTCGCTCCATTGCAATTCTCGAAATTGGAGATAATTCAATAGAATCGATGGTTGCAAACTCGACTTCTCCATCTTTAATGGCCTTGAAGAACCTCTTTAAATCATCAACGTCAATATCTCGGAGTAGAAATTCTTTAAGAGCTTCCTCGTAAATTACAGTGTCCTTGAACATTTCAACAAGCCTCCTCAAGCTTAGAGTCGAAATGTCAGCCCACTTTGCTAGTGCACCAAATCTTCTTGCAACGTGGACAAGCCTTCTCTTAAATAAGCCGGATCGCTCAGCTATTTTAATAGCCTCAGCTCTCAAGTCTTTAGAAGTTAAACTTCTAATGATTTTCTCGACGTCCTCAGGTTTAACTGACCTGGACGCATGAATAACTATCCTATACGGATCTTGCTGAACGCCTACAGCATGACCTACTATATCTGCAACTTCATCTGCGACCAATCTTGCAAGAGCCCTATTGGCGAGAGTGCCCAGGTGAGCGTGGATTATTATGAAATCCTCCCACCTTTCTATTACAACTCGCCTATCTGACGGAACTGGCAGCTTCTTCTCAACCTGCTCAACTACCTCTTTAATGGCTTCCCTTAGAGTCTCAACATCGCAAGGGTATCTTTCAGTAAGCTCTTTTACAACTTTATCGATCGCTTCTCCATTTAATAGCCTATCCTCAACAAAACCTCTTATCCAGCCAACTTCCTGAGCAATTTCATATGGAACCGGTATTTCTTCTCCAACCCAGCTCGGAATAGCTCCTGTGGGATCGCTATCCGGGGCAACGTATATTTTATCGCCGACAATCTCCTTAATCTTCCACAGACTACCTCTAAATATGAACTTCCTACCTGGGTCTCCATACTCAGCAACGAAAACTTCATCCAAAACACCTATTGGCGTGTTGCTTGTCAAATCTATTACCAGGAACTTCTTCTCGTCAGGTATCATGGATAGCTGATCAAAAAAGTACTCATAAACAGCTTTCCTATTTCTCGGAGTTAGCAAGACTTTATCTTCAAATGAAGCCCAAACAAGCCTTGGATACCGGTTGTGCATGTAGCTTACAACTTTGACTAACTCGTCTTCTGTAAGGTCTCTATACGGGTAAGCTTTACCGTATAATTCGAGTATTTGGCTGAAATTCCATCTTCTCCTCTGCATGAGCAAAGCAACAATTTGATGGCAGAGAACGTCGTATGGCTTCTCTGGAACCTTAATAGGCTCAAGCTCTTCATTAAGAGCCTTTCTGCAGATGACAAGAGCTTCGAGAGTGTCATCCGGGTCGGCGGTTATAATTACTCCCTTGGCTATCCTTCCAATCCTATGTCCAGCTCTACCAACCCTCTGAACCAATCTGGTTGCTTGCCTTGGGGACATGTACTGGATTACCAAATCAATGTGGCCTACGTCAATTCCAAGCTCTAGAGAAGAAGTGCAAACTAGCCCCTTTAGTGCACCCTCCTTTAAACCTCTCTCAGCAGCGATTCTAGATGGCTTTGAGAGAGAGCCATGATGAACACTTACCGGGAAGTTTATGTCCCAAACCTTAAATCTTGAAGCCAAAACTTCAGCTATAGCTCTAGTATTGACGAAGAGAAGTGCTGACCTATGCTGCTCAATTAAGCTTCTAATGAGCCTCAGCCTAGTAGCCACCTCAGGATGAGTGTAGAGCTTAGCTGCAAGCTCATAGTCCTCAGACTGCGGCTTCGGGTAAACAACCCTAAGTTTCATCAACCTAGCAACTGGAACTTTAACTATTTCAACAGGCCTTCCAACTCCAACAAGAAAGTTAGCAACCACTTCAGGTGAGCCAATAGTTGCTGAAAGACCGATAATCTGAAAGTCCCTACCAGCAATGTACCTGAGCCTTTCTAACGCAAGAGAAAGCTGAGATCCACGCTTATCTTCAGCTAACTCATGAATCTCATCAACAATAACCCACCTAACCTGCTTCAAGTGTGACCTCATGACCTTACCTGAAAGAATAGCCTGCAAAGTTTCAGGAGTAGTTATTAGTAAGTCTGGAGGTGACTTAGCCTGCAAAGCCCTTTCAGACTGATCTGTGTCGCCGTGCCTAACTGCAACTTTAATGTCAAGCTCCTTACTCCACCACTCAAACCTCTTAAGCATATCTCTATTCAAGGCTCTAAGCGGAGTTATGTATAGGATCTTAATTCCAGGAGGCTTAATTGGCATCTCAATGTACATACTAAAAACTGGAAGTAGAGCAGCCTCAGTCTTTCCAGTAGCTGTCGGTGCAATTAAAAGAACATTCTTACCCTTTAAAATAAGAGGAATGGCTTGCTCCTGAGGGTCTGTAGGCTGATTAAAACCCCTCTTAATCAAAGCCCTCTGAACTGGCTTCGCCAGCAGCTGGAAAGCTCCTTGAAGCACTGATTCACTCAAATCTCTAACCTCTCTAAATTAGCAGTTGATAGTCAGAATCTTTACTTAAAAGAGACTTAATTCTTTTTTGCCGGGAAGTCACTTCTCCTCCTCTTTAACATAAATTGTATAGCCACAATAGCCGCACGAGTGCCTGTTACCATGAAAAGCCATTATTCTGCCGCACCTCGGGCAGAGCTTCCTCTTCAACGTGATTTTACCAGTATTATAATCATACTCGTATAGCTTATGCCTCTGAGCCATTGCACCGTCACCTTAATATGCGTAGATAATATTAAACTTAAAAATCTTCCTCAAAATGTGGGTAGGAGGATGAGAATTGAGAAGAAAGCTGCTCGGAGGATTAACGCTTAATGTTATTCTTCTAGGACTTACAAGCTTCTTAACCGACGTCAGCACTGAGATGATACTTGCAATACTCCCATTTTATGCAACTGAAGTCTTAGGAATTCAAATGGAAGCACTAGGTTTTATTGAAGGAGCAGCAGAAACAGTTGCAAGCCTACTGAAGGGAGTGTCAGGAAAGATTTCAGATAAATTTATGAGAAGAAAGCCATTCGCAATATTGGGGTATGGAATCTCGGCTTTTACAAAGCCACTATTCGGCATAACATCAACATGGCACCACATACTCACTGTGAGAATAGCTGACAGAATAGGTAAAGGTATTAGAACAGCACCGAGAGATGCACTTTTAGCAAGCTCCATTGAGCCAAGCCTGAGAGGTAGAGCTTTTGGACTACATAGGATGATGGATACACTTGGAGCAATAACTGGGCCACTCATATCACTTGTAATGCTTACCTATGGCTTCAGCTACAGAACAATTTTCTTCCTCACAATAATACCTGGTCTACTAGCAATACTATTCTTAGTTCCAGTTCGAGAAGC
>QMRA01000093.1:0-4284 GCA_003649155.1 Thermoproteota archaeon
CTTCACGATACTTGGTCCGAGCGGCTGCGGTAAGACCACTACTTTAAGGATAATTGCAGGCTTTGAAAGACCCGATCAAGGACGCGTATTTTTCAATAATGAAGATATAACCAATTTACCAGCCTACAAGCGAAACACTGGAATGGTATTTCAAAACTATGCGTTATGGCCTCACATGACGGTCTTTGATAATGTTGCCTATGGACTAAAGGTCAGAAAAGTTCCTAAGGACGAGATAAAACGCAGAGTAAGGGAGGTTTTAGAGCTAGTTAAACTTGAAGGATTAGAGGACAGGTATCCACATCAGCTATCTGGGGGACAACAGCAGAGGGTAGCTCTTGCAAGGGCTTTAGTCATTAGACCAAACGTCTTGCTACTTGACGAGCCTTTAAGCAACTTAGATGCTAAACTGAGGGTGGAAATGAGGGAAGAACTGAGGGTTCTCCAGAAGAAACTGGGGATTACAACTATATACGTGACTCACGACCAAGAAGAGGCAATGGTGCTTTCAGATAGAGTTGCAATAATGAATCAAGGTAAAATATACCAAGTCGGAACTCCAGAGGAAATTTACATGAAGCCTAAAAACATATTCATAGCAACATTCATAGGTAAGAGCTCAGTACTTGAAGGCATTGTTAGAAAGGTTAAGGATGGAAAAGTCATAGTTGAATGTGGGGCACTGAGTATATGCGGCTACTATCCAACTGATGAAGTAAAATTGAAGGAAGGAGATAAAGTTGCATGTATTTTCAGGCCAGAACACTTTGAGCTCGACAAGGTAAACGAAAATTGTAATGAATTTACCGGAGTGGTTGAGAAGGCAATTTTCGTTGGCTCTCACATCGAAGTTAAAGTTAAAATTAACAGCAATGAGCTTCTAATCTACCTCGATCCGGAAGTTAGAATTGCAATTGGGAGCCGCCTAAAAGTATACATTCCATATGATAAAACTATAATTATACCGCAAATGTAGCATCCCACTACTTTCATCACAGTTTTAAATACATCTTATAGATATTTTCTTGGGGTTTGCATTGAGAGCCATGAGCGAGTTTAAGCTGAGACTAATTGTTATGGCTTTACTACTGACATTAATAGTAAGTGGAGTTACCTATCATACCAGTGCATACGGCATCTATGAAGCATCTTCAATTAAACCTGTTAGAAGTGTTGTTTGGGATCCTCTTCCTTCAAAACCATTAACAGCAACACTAGGCTCAACTATGAGCATAGAAGTTGTTGCAGACAGTTCTGCAAGTGATTGGTCTGTGCAGTTAAGTTCAAAATACGGTGACTTTTCGCTGGAGCTTGTAGATGCAGTTTACAGTGAAGAAACTGGAAGATGGACATTGACGTTGAAACTTCCCTCAAACATTCCAACCGGACTTTATAGTCTAAAATTGAGCTTCACATCTGAAGAAGAGGGAGCGGTTGAGTATACTCAGCCAAGATGTGTTAACGTTACAGTTAGTTATCCTAAAGAGCTGTTGATTGCGCACCTATCTGACATACACTTGCCATATGGTGCAGATGTGCTTGCCAGGGCAGTGTATGAATTAAACCTACTTAGACCATCATTAGTTGTAATCACTGGCGACCTAGTAGATGTCGATACTATCTCGTCTGCATGGAAATATGCTTGGAGTATACTAATTGATGGTCCACTTGAAGTGCCAGCCTACATTCTCCCTGGAAATCACGATCACTCAGGTGATGATGCTGCAAATTACATGGAGTTTTGCGGCCCATTATACTGGTATGTGCAAATAGGCGATTTTCACTTAATTGCACTAGACACTGCACTAGATGGCTATGTAGACATGGACCAACTCGCGTGGGCTGAATCGATTCTAGGCGAAATTGGCGATGGCACTAAAATTTTGATGTTTCATCATCCGCTGTTCTCCAGAGGATCTTACACTTTAACTGGCTCATGGGAGGAGGTTGAGCAGTTTAGCGAGTACCTATACTACAGCTGGAACGAGCACATCGAAAATGCAAAAGAGCTTCTAAGGCTTGTGGAGCAGTACAATATAAGCTTGATAATGTCAGGACACATTCACACTGAACACTACGTTGTCTATAATGATAAGCACTACTTTGAAGTAAACCTTCCAGCTGGAGGAGGTTTACGTGAAGGAGACTACTGGTCATACAGGCTTGTGAGAATTGATGAAAATGGTAATGTCCAAGTGATTTGCTTACGGGGCAAATATCCATATATGCACCCATCTTCTTACCCAATAGGGCACTTAACATACTATTACACGCCTTCAAACGATGGTTCCGCTAGTGCAGTGAGCATAGTAATAATTAATGATTTGAATGCTGACATAGAACCATTTATAGAGTTTGCAGTAAAAGCTGATAGGCCTGCTGATGAATATAGTTTCTACCCTGAAAGTCCAGAGCATTATGAAGTAATAGAGTTTAATGGCGTATACTACTTCCGATTTAGAGTTAAAGTTCCCGCTAAAACCAGCTATTACTTAACCTTAGCTGCTACAAGCGACAACAATCCTCCAACATTAGATTTTGAATATCAATTAATAGATAATACGACTTTGAGCATATCAACATTAGTAAGTGACTATGAATGGGGTGTTAAGAGCGCTGTTCTAATGTATTCAATTAACGGTGCTACAGATTGGATTGAAGTTCCAATGGAACCTACAATTGAAGTAAATAAAGATGGGATTAAGGCAATATATAGTCAATTAACTTACAATCAGCTTATCGATCTGCCTGAAAATGCATTTAATGTTTCAATTAGAATTGTTGCTGAAGACTTTGCAGGAAATCAGAATGAAGTGGAACAAGTTGTAGTTATCCGTGAAGCTCCACCAAGCTCTTCAGAGCAGCCAGTTCAACAAACTCCAGAACAGCCTCCAGAGCAAACCGAACAACCAGAGCAGCCTGTAACTGGTCTGCCGATGAATCAAGTACTCGCAGTTTCAATAATAATAGTTATAATTATTGTTGCTACAGTACTACTAAAGATTAAAAAATCTCAATAACTTTTTATTTATTTTTAAATAAAATATAGTTGAGGATATTACTTAGATTACTCCTTCTAATCTTAATTTCTCAATTTCTTCATCGCTATAGCCTAGTAGTTCTTTGAGTATTTCCTCAGTATGTTGTCCGAGTAAGGGTGGAGGATATCTGATTTGGCATTTGGTTTCAGAGAATTTCATTGGTGTACCTAATTGCTTCAATTTTCCAATTGTCGGGTGATCTACTTCAATAACCATTTCTCTATGTAGAACTTGAGGATTTGAAAGTGCTTCACTGACTTCGTATACTGGCGCGCATGGGACTCCATGTTCTTCAAGTAACTTGAGCCATTCATCTCGCGTCTTAGTTTTGAATATGTCAGCCAATGTTTTAACTAACTCATCTCTATTCTCGACTCTTTTTGCATTTGTAACGTACTTGGGGTCGTCTATCCATTCATTTCTTCCAAGTGCGATACATAATCTCTTCCAGTGCTCATCATTTCCAACTGCAACTGCAAAGTATCTTCCATTCTTATCCTCAAAGCACTGATATGGCACTAGATTTGGGTGAGCTGACCCCATTTTCTTAGGATTTCTTCCAGTTGCAAAGTAGTTCATAGCCATATATGTAAGCCATGAAATTCCGGTGTCTAAAAGTGAAATGTCTATTTTTTGACCTCTACCCGTTCTCTCTCTTGCTCGAAGTGCGGCTAAAATTGAAATTGCAGCATACATTCCAGCTCCTAAATCCATGATTGCAACTCCAATTCTAACTGGTGGTCTATTTGGCTCACCCGTGATTCCCATAAATCCAGACATTGCTTGAATTAGCAGGTCATATGCTCTCTTATCCCTAAAAGGTCCAGTTTGACCGAATCCGCTGATCGAGCAATAAATTATTTTTGGATTGACCTTCCTAATGTCTTCATAGCTGATTCCCAGCCTTTCAGTAACGCCTGGTCTGAAGTTTTCAATGAAAACATCACTTTTCTCAGCAAGCTTGTAAATTATCTCTCTTCCCTTTGGATGCTTCAAATTAATAGTTATACTCTTCTTATTTCTGTTAATAGACAGGTAGTATGCGCTTTCACCCTTAATAAATGGCGGCCCCCATGCTCTACTTCCATCTCCAATTTTAGGCATTTCAACTTTGATAATTTCTGCGCCCAAGTCTCCAAGAATCATCGTACAAAATGGGCCGGCTAGAATTCTCGACACATCTAAAACTCTAATGCCAGTTAAAGGCAGCTCCATAGATACACCCACCAGAAATATTCTATAC
>QMRA01000094.1:0-4217 GCA_003649155.1 Thermoproteota archaeon
ACCCTATCTAAGTTGAGTTTGATTGAAATGCCTTTTATTGAAGTGGAATATATTCATAAGGTGAAAGTCTTGAGGGATAGAATTGTTAAAACCCTTAAAAATATGGGTTATAAAGTTAAGGTTAATAGCTCACTAGTAGGTGATAGTGGAGTTAAGCATAGATTTGACATAGTCGCTAGTAGTCGAAATAAAAGATTGGCAATTGATTTTGTTTCTCCTTCTAAAGATGTTAATATCGCTACCTTAGCCTCATGTGCAAAGGCTATTGATCTTAAGGATACTCAAACAATATTAGTACTTCCTTCAAATGCTAAGAATAAGCTTGTACTTTCACCTAAGCATATTATCGCTCTGTTCTATGATGATGTAGACGCTGTTATTGAAGAGCTTGGTAAGATTGCTAATCTCTGATTTTTAGAAAATTTTAACTCTTTGTTTTAAGAAGCATTTCTAAAGCTTCTATAAATCCCCATCCTCTTGGCTTACTTGTCACTATGTTAGCTACTTTAATTGCTTTTTTAGATGCGTTTGAAACTGCAATGCTGATGCCTGCTTCAATCATCATTTCTACATCAACGTCACTGTCTCCTATTGCCATGAAGTCTTTTGGATTTAAGTTTAGCATTTCAGCAGCGATTCGGAGTCCAACTCCCTTGTTTACAACTCTATCTTTGACATGAATTGCCACTCCACTAAATGCAACTACAGCTTCTGGGACCTCTCCTTCAATTAAATGTTTTACTTTCTTTACAGCTTCGCTCCAAGTGTGGCCTTCTCTTAACTTAAATGCAAAGTCTACAAATCTGAACTTGTTTTGCCAGCTTTCGTAAACTATGTCTCCGAGTTTTTCACTTATAAGCTTTCTAGCTTTTAGGCCTATTTCCGGATTGCCATTGATTTTGAACTTGTTTTGAAATCCAACTACTCCGCCATTTTCAGCTATTACTAGGTCTATTTTTCCAATGTATCTCGCTAATCCCATTAGAACTGGATATGCATTACCAGAAGCTAAGACTACTTTTATTTTGAGTTTCTCCTTGACTTTCCTCAATACTCTAATTGATTCTAGGTGAAGTGCTCCAGTTTCATCTGTTATGGTCCCATCAACGTCGATAGCTATTGCTTTAACTTTTTTCAGCACTTCTATCATGGCTTGCTACCTGCCAGTTTTAATTGGCTTACGAGTAGCTTGCCAATGTAACTTGAAGCTGGGCAAGCTTCTTGACATTTTCCACATCTTATGCACTTTTTAATGTTTACCTTAGGTATTTTATTTAATGATATTGCCCCAGTTGGGCATGTATTAATGCATGATCCGCATAGTGTGCAGTAAAGGCTTCTCGATATAATTTTGAGGGCTTCGCTGAATAGGCTTTCTGCTGAATTCTCGTTGTTTGATGTGACTGATATTCTTCCTGTCGAGTTTATGATGGCTTCTCCTTTTTCAGATTTTATTACAACTAATGCGAGGTTTGTTTGTGCTTTTACTTCTCCAATTATTGGGGCTATTGCACTAACCTTTTTTATGTCGATGTTTGTGTCTAGAATTCCTTCTATTGTGTATGAGCCAGCGCATGGTTCAAATCCTTTAACTTTAAGTATTTTTGTTGGAGCTCTCTGAAGTTTGTACTCGTTTATGCTTATTTGTAATCCTATTTTGTTCGCTAGTTTAAGTTGATCTCCAGGTATTTTTTGCCATCTCCAGAATCCGTATTTAACCCACTCTTCTGGAAATCCCTTTGATTTAGCCCATGAACTTAGCTTGCGTTCCCACTTTGACCATAAGCTTGGGTGTATTTCTTCAACGAGTTTGAATTCTGCGATCTCGCATGAAGGACATAGCCAGCATCCTATTCTGTCGAACCCGATGTGGTATAATGGGTTAGCTTTAGCTTTCTTCCACATTAAGTACAGCCAAACATGTAGTGCAGTCCAATCCATTATTGGGCTTGCTCCTATTACTCCCGGCACCCATTTGTTCTTCCATACTGAGGGGGATCTCGATCTTGCAATTGACTCATACCTTCTTTGACCCACTAGATTTAATGACCCGTTTGGAAATTGCTTTTTCATTGTTGTTGCTATTGGGACTAGCTTGCATATTTTACAGCACCACCTATAGTCTCTTGCTGGCGGCCCATAAACTTCAAATGACTTCCAGAAGGCGTCTCCAGCGCTTGCTTCAATTAGCTTCAATTCATATTCATCGGCAACTTGCTTAACGTAGTTTACTGTTTCTGGCATTTCTATTCCAGTGTCATTGAACATGATAGGAATACTTCCTAAAGCCTCTAGAGTTAGTAGGAGTGTTGCTAAACTGTCTTTTCCGCCAGAAAATGATACTACTGTGGGTTTTCCTATTCGCTCTTTAACTTCTCTTATGAAAGCTATTGCTCTCTTCTCCATACGCGTTATCTGGCTTCTATTGCCATTTATTGCGTCGTCAATCGTAGATTTGATGTCTTTTCTATGGCTTTTCTGCGGTCTCCACACCTTTATAACCTTTAAATAATCTCCTTCTCTCACTGCTACCGCAATGGAGCTACCTGCCCTATTAGCTATGGCTGTGAACTTTCCATCTTCTTGAGGGATCTCTCCTCTTTTTATGTCTGATATGGGAATTTTCTCCCATAAATTAACTTTTGAATTTTTTATTTGTGCCCAGTAACCCCTATTAAACTCGATTATTCTTGCGCATCCCTCCGCGACTGGTTTAAATCTCCATCTACTTTTTATTGGGTCGTAGTAGCAGTGCCCTATTGTCCAACCATCAACTATAACTTCATCAGCTTGATCTACATAGGTGATTTTATTTAGCAGGACCACTTTCCTCTTGGGTATTAACATAAATGCTATTTTCCAATCATCAAATTCCTCAGCAATGCTCTTGCGTATTCTTTGAATGTCTCTTTCAAATGCAGGTCTAGCATCAAGTGGCGGTGATGCATGTATTTTTCCACCAACGTCACCACATAAATCGCATTTTGGACTGAGGAGTGGGATGTTGCAGTTTCTACACCACTTTAGATCTGCTTTAATAGTCCACTTTGAAGTTTTGCGCATAATTCAACCTCAATGCTCTAAATACCATTTGATTTCGCCCATATTAATGTAGCTTAGACGCCAAATCCTAATATGAATTATTAGGTTAACTTACTTTAGGTGTGATTATGAAGCCGAAGATTTTCATAACTCGGAAGCTGCCTGGAGAAGTTATTAGCAAAATTGCTGAGTATTATGAAGTTGAAGTTTGGAAGGATTATCAACCACCTCCAAGGAGAGTACTTTCTGAAAAAATTAAAACTATAGATGCATTAGGATCCCTCTTAACTGATAAGATAGACAAAGCTCTTCTCGACGAGGCACCTAATATTCGGATAATTGCCCAATATGCTGTGGGTTACGACAATATTGATGTTGAAGAGTGTACTAAAAGGGGAATTTACGTGACTAACACTCCTGGAGTTTTGACTGAGGCTGTTGCTGACTTGACTTGGGCTCTAATTCTTGCAGTTGCTAGGCGGATTGTCGAGGCAGATAGGTTTGTTAGAAGTGGTGCATGGGAGGAAACGCGAACTGGTTGGCATCCGACTATGATGTTAGGCGTAGATGTTCACGGAAAAGTTTTAGGTGTAGTTGGTCTTGGCAGAATTGGCTCTGCAGTTGCTAGGAGGGCTAAGTGCTTTAACATGAAAATTCTGTATTATGATGTTGAAAGGAAGCTAGAATTGGAGAAGGAATTAGGTGCGGAGTATGTAGACTTAGACTACCTCTTAAGTAATTCAGACTTCGTTACTCTTCACGTACCCCTAACTAAAGCTACGCACCACTTGATTGGTGAGAGAGAGCTTAAAATAATGAAGCCAACGGCATACTTAATAAATACTTCAAGAGGAGCTGTTGTTGACGAAAGAGCTTTAATTAAGGCTTTAGAGAAGGGCTGGATTGCAGGTGCAGCATTAGACGTATTTGAAGTTGAGCCTACACCCAAGGATAATCCACTTCTAAAATTCTACAATGTAATTGTTGCTCCGCATATTGGTAGCGCTTCTAGAGAGACTAGGGAGAGGATGGCAATGATGGTTGCGGAGAATTTGATTGCATTTGCGAAGGGTGAAATTCCTCCAAATCTAGTCAACTTTGAAGTTACAAAAATTAGGCCTCCGGGATTTGATTAGAATTATTTTCGCTGCTTTCATCATTTTAACTTGAAGTTC
>QMRA01000095.1:0-4180 GCA_003649155.1 Thermoproteota archaeon
ATCTAATTTTGCGGTAAATCCATTTAGGAGTGTTATTATTGGGCCTTCTCCTTCTCTGTCTATTTTTCGTATTTCAGGCCAAAGATTTTTTATGATTTCTAATGCTTCTCCAAGTGTTGTGCCTCCAGGGATTTCGATCACGCTTTCCTTTATTCCAAGAATATCAGCCAAATACGAGAGGAATCTAACTTTTACCTTCAATGTTGGCATCCTCGCATTTACTCGATTTTGACTTTCTAATGTATTTCATGTTTATGATCTTCATATCTTTTCATGGCTTCTAATACCATTTTCATAGCCTCTTCAACACCTAAAAACCGTCTAACTCGAGACCATTTTCCTGGTTCTAGGTCCTTATAGTGTTCAAAGAAGTGCTTAATCTGGTTGAGAGTTGCAGTTGAAAGGTCGCTAATATCTTTTATGTTTTCAGCGCTTGGATCTACGTCGCTTGAAGGTACCGTTATCAGTTTATGGTCAATGCCTGCTTCATCTTCCATTTCAAGAGCTCCTATGGGCCTGACTTTGATTAAAGAGCCGGGAATGAAAGCCTCATTAACAATGATCAACGCATCTAGAGGATCGCCATCAGGCATTAATGTGCCTGGAATTATGCCATAATTATAAGGATAAGCCATTGCAGTAAAAAGTATTCTATCAACAGCAATTATGCTCATCTCAAACTTAAATTCATATTTAACTTTAGACCCCTTGGGTATTTCGACCACTACATACAATTCACCTGGAGGATTAGGTCCTGGAGGTATGCTAGCCATATTTAAGCACCACTTACGAGTGCTTTCATATACTTATAGAACTTTCTGCATCATTAATTTTCAGTGCTAATATTCGATTTTAGACAGAGGAAATTAAAGATATAGTGAACAGTTCGCTTATAAGCCAACAAGCTCCATATAGCATCTGTGGTGACTTTCATGGAAAAGGTTGAAAGGAAGATTTGTGTAGATCCAAAATTCTTCGACCTGGAAATCTATGCAATATACTATGCAGCTTACGACTTACTGGGAGAGAAGACATGGGAAATAGTTTGGAAAGCTGGGGAAATAGTGTATAATGAAATTAAAGATGAAATAGGAGCCTCATCAGCCAAAGATCCATTCGAGGCGCTTAAAAAGTTAGCACACTGGCTTAAAAAGGTTGGTTACGTTGAAGATATAGATGTACGTAAAATATCTGAAGACGAATTTGAGTACACAATGCTCAACCCAATAATCACACCCGGAGCAAAAAGACTCATAGAGCAAGGGCGAGTTCCAGCTCACATTTCAACTGCACTAATGTTCGCCGCACTAAAGCAATTCGGATTAAAAGCAAAAATGATTGGAAACCCTAAATTCCAACCAGATGGACGTGCTATTGAGAGGTGGAAGCTAGTTAAGCTTGAATAGAAACATGTCATCTTTAGGAAAATACCTTTTTTAAAATTATGGGGAACATCCTTTCGGTCAGTGAGGTCCACTTTCATCACCTTTTCAGTCAGGGAGACCTTCCATCATTCCGTGCTCAGAGAAGGACGCGCTCCACATCAGATTCGGCCCACTAGCGGTTCTTCATCGCCATGTAAGTATAAAGTGTTATCAAACTTAAAGTTTAATGTCATAGTTCAGCAAAATCCTTAAAAGTAAATTTAATTTAGCATAAGGTAGTTGGGGATGATATTCGTGGCGCTTGCATATGTGTTGATTAATGCTGAAACTGGAACTGAAGGTGAGCTGCTGGATGAATTGATGAGGATTGAAGGTGTTGAAGAGGCGTATATTGTTTATGGAGTTTATGATATAATAACTAAAATCAGGGCTGAAGACATGGATAAGCTAAAGGAAATTATATCCTGGCGAATAAGGCGTTTGCCAAAGGTCAGATCTACCCTTACTATGATGGTTGTTGAAAGCGAAAATAAGTAGTTTCTATGCTAAATTTATGGTATGATCTCTATAGTATTGTTATATTTTGGATAGATTAGCTCGCTAATGTTAATTATTTTTTCTTTAATTAATCTGATTAATTCATTCTTAATTTTTGATAACTCTTTAATTGTATATTTTGTAATTTCACATATCTTTTTGAAGCCTTCTTCACCCCAAAGTTTTTCGAAGTGTGCGTATAAGCATCTTCCTCCACAATAGTTAAAATAGGTGCATGATGTGCATGGCTTACCAATCTTCACTATATCAATGACCTCTCGCCAGTTGCACTCCTTGATATTTCCAAGATAGGCCCACTTGACATCAACAGCTATTGGGCAAGCGATTATACTTCCATCAGTTGAGATAGCTATAGCTGATGATCCGGCTCCACATGGAGGAGCTTCTATTTTTCCAGTAAAAATCATGGCCTTCAGTATGCCAAGAAAGGGGGCTAATCCTAGGACTCTTCCTTTTCTGGCTTCTGTAATCCACATGTCTACTAGCTTAGTTATTCCGGGTTTGTATGATTCATTACTCCACTTGTCAAAGTTTTTCCATCGGTTACTCCATACTACATCCAATTGCCAGTGAATATGGTCGAATAGATTAAGGAAAATAAGGTGCTTCACATCTAAGAATATATCACTCTTTTCCGACACAGCCATTCTGGCTATTAAATCTCCTCGAAATCCAATTGATTTAAGCCATTTTGCCGCTTTTACAACTTTTTCGTAAACATTTGGACCTCTATAATGGTTGGTGATAGATGGCCTACCATCAATTGATATCAGTACTGAGTCGATTTTATGCCAATATTTGCTGCTTAGATTTGAAATTAGAGTGCCATTGGTTTGTATAACGTATTTGGCATTTGGTATGCAGTCTATAACTCTCATTATGAAGTTTGGATTGAGTAGCGGTTCACCGCCGTAAAATGCTATTATTGGTTGAGGATCTCCTTCGATAAATTTTTCCAGATCTTTTATTGAGTATTGAACTTCCCACGGAACTAAATCCTGCGGAAAGCTTCCTCCGCAATATATGCATTTTAGATTGCACTTTCCAGTTGTGTACACTATATACAGCACGAATTGAAGTATAATACCTCTTAAGATAAACCTTACTTGTTTTCTATTCTAATTTTTATAGAACTGCTATTTATTAAACTTTAATTCTAAATTTGTATAAGTTTGTATTTTAATTATCGATATATTATTTTTAAACGCCAACTCGATTGTTTTTGACTGAAATATTTTTGAGTAATATACGCGTAACTTAATGTGGGTGGTCATATGGTGCAGTTAAGTACTGGACTGATAATTGCCGGAGCCTATGCTGATAAAATTAGGAAAACGTTGTTTGCGCAGTTGAGAGATGCAGTTAAGAGAGGAGAAGTTACTCCACAGGAAATTGCAAGAGCATCAGCTGAGATAAACAGGATCCTATATCACATAATTGTTGACAACTTGAAGTCTGATAAGGGTGATGTGATTAGAGCTAGAATCGAGTACGTCGTAGAGGATGGGAGAATTACTTGGAAGTATGATACGTTGAGGCTAGAGTACTTTAAGAGAGTTCCAGATGAAGAAGTGAGTAAGGCAGTTGAGAAGGTAGTGTCAAATGTAGCTGCTCTACTAGAAAGAGCAGTGGCCTATAATCTTGAAAAAGTGCTAACTACGGCATATGGTGATCACATATACTACATTAAGCTGGACGATAGGACAATTGGTGGACTCATTGTAACTCCAGTAAATGAGGAGATGGCTATCATCAGAGGTGCAGTTAAAGAGCCAACCCCAGTTGTCATTAGGAGAGGAAGGCTAGTGCTGTCAGGAAGATCCGTTGACGAAGTGCTTTCAGAGAGTATTGCTGATGTTTTGAAGGCTGGAGAAACAGTTGAAGTTGAAGAAGTTGAAAGAGTGCTGAAGGACATTCAGGCAATAATTGAAAGAGAGTCAAGTTAGATTCAACTCTAAACTGCAAAACAATTATTTTTATTTGCAGATATGTTCTTTTTCATCAATTTGACTCCTACTTATTAATAATCCAACAATTAAGGTTGCGAGTAGGGATGATATTAAAATTGAAGAATACACCTCTACTCCTATTATCCCCTGCTCTAACCCTGTAATTGCAGCTATAGTTGACAAAGTTAATCTTGCTGCAAATACTACTGGCATTTTTGGGTTTTGAATTTTAACGAGAAGCGCCATTGGCAACGCCGTGAATATGTATTTGAGTGCTAGGGAGAGGAC
>QMRA01000096.1:0-4176 GCA_003649155.1 Thermoproteota archaeon
ATAGTGCCTTGCAGCGCTGAAGCAGAATTAGCGCTGAGGAGGGCAGCTGAAAAAGGATTAATAGACTACCAACCCGGGAGCAGCGACTTTGAAATCGTAAACCCAGATAAACTAACAAGAAAGCAGCTTTCAGCTTTGGAGGTCATTAGAGAGAAAGTGCTAAAGCCATGGGGATCAACTGGAGTACAAGAAGTCATTAACGAGGCATTCCTAGAACTACTAGACATGATAGTAGTATACCCAGTTGAAGATGCAAGTAAGCTGTCAGATCATGAAGGCAACGTACTTCCAGACGCCTTCCTAGTTGAGCGCGGTACAACGGCGAGACAGTTAGCCTATAAAATTCACACCGACCTAGGTGAAACCTTCATCTACGCCATAGACGTCAGGACGATGCAAAGAGTCGGCGAAGACTACCAATTGAAGATGAATGACGTAATAAAAATCGTAGCAGCAAAAGCCAGGAAGTAACTACTTGTACTTCCCCCCGTAAATGGGGTCCTCCTTAAAATACCAGCCAGGCTCCTTCTTAGAGCCAAAACTCCTAACGCCCTTCTCCTTCAACTGCCTCCTAAGCCTATCCGCATAATCCTTTGAAATTTCACCACGCTTTTCGAGGAAGTTGATTATCTCTAAAGCCTGCTCTTCAGTGTCGCAACGCCTAATGAAATCTATAACGTCAGGCTCATAACCCCAAAACTTTGGCTTGCCGTAACGCCATGATGAAATCCGCTCTCCAGCCTCAACACTAGACCTAACACCACTAATTGAAAGCGAACGTGTGCGCTTCTCCTCGATCTCTCTAGCCAATGCGGGAAAGTGCTTCTTTAAAGTCTCCCAATCAATCCCCAACGGAGACACATCCAACAGTTAATGGAATTAAGAAGTACTTAAACTAATCGTGCAGTCAACGCACATCAGCGACGTCCTTAGCACTACAATACCTCTTTAAAAGGAAATCTCGAGTAACGCCGACGTCAATGTGATCCCACGGCAGCGGCCTGTCTAACTCCTTAGAAGCTAAAGCTACTTCCTCAATAGACACTCCAAGCTCTTTCTCAGCTCTCCTCCAAGCTGCAAGTGAGCCGCCGAGCTCAGCAACGCGAACTATGATAGGTGCTGCTTCCCTACCCGAAGTCGAAAGGAAAGCTTGAATGACAGCTTCCCTAATCCTCATGAACCTCAATTCAATTCTAGGATCTCTAGCTGCCAACTTTCTCAACAACTTCACCTTACTTCTAAGAGAATCAAGGCTCTCAAGACCAAACCACTGGAAGGGAGTGTGAGCTTTAGGAATAAATGGACTTACAGTTAACCTGACGCTCTTCCTCGCCGAAAAGCCCAAGTCAGCAATCCGCTTAGCAAGACCCACTATTGACTCAACATCATCCAATGACTCCCCCGGCAATCCAATCATGAAATAAAGCTTAACATGCTTAAAACCGCAGTTCAAAGCAATTTTAGCAGCATCAAGAATCTCTTCAGTGGATAACTTCTTACAAACCACTCTACGCAAATGATCTGAGCCGGTTTCAGGAGCAAATGTAATCGTTTTCTGGCCGCCCTTAACCAATAGCGCTGCCAACCTTTCAGTCAGAGCTGAAGCACGCATAGACGGTACTGAAATATTCAAGCCTGAAGAAACTATCAGCTCACACAAATTCTCAAATCTACTATGATCAAAAGCAGCAGAGCCAATCACGACGACTTTATCAGTAAAGGTTCTCCTCAGACCTTCACTCAAAATACCCTCAATAACTTCAATCGACCTCTCACGCATTGGAAGGTAATTGTAACCTTCAAGACAAAACCTACAGCCCCACCTACAACCCCGAGTTACCTCCAATAGAAAGGCTCTGCCAAAAATTGGAGAAAAAGGGCTATCTGCCGAAACTTGAGGAATCACCTGAGAAATCGCGTGAGGAGCCTCATCAAGTGAAGAAGCCCAAACCCGCCTAACAGGCTTGGAAAACTTCGGCACATAAACCCCCTTAATGTCAGCAAGCTCTTCAAGGACGCGTTCCCTACCTCCACACTGGAACGCGCTGATCAAGTCGTCGATTATCGGCTCTACCTCTCCGATAACAACTGCATCTACAATTGGAGCTATAGGTTCAGGATTAGCAGTAACTGCAGGTCCACCAGCAATTAATATTGGGTGGCCATCTCCTCTCTCACTAGCCATCGGAGGAATTCCAGAATTCAACAACATGCGAGCAAGATTCACGTAGTCGAGCTCATACTGAAGAGAAAAACCAAGCACGTCAAACTTAGATAGCGGCTGCCTAGACTCAACGCTCAATAGAGAGCTGTCTGGCTCTAGGAAAATCCTTTCACAAGCCACATCCCCTCTAGAATTTAAAATCTCATAAAGTAAGTGGACGGCTAAACATGACATGCCAACTCTATAAAAGCTAGGGTAGCACAAGCCGAACCTTACAGATACAGTTCTCCAATCCTTCTTAACAACATTGATCTCCTTAGGATACATCGATAAACCTAGAATTATCAAAGATAATTAACGTTGCGGAATAAACCTCCTAGTCGGATCCTCAGCGAGAACTCTCCTAAGCTCGTCAATAGTTAAACCCTCAATCACATCACCATAAATGTCGCAGATCTCTTTCACATCTTGATCCTCAGGACTCCTAACAACGATTTCAGCGCGATTGCCAGATTTAAGCTCAACATAGATGTGAAGGTAAACCTTCTTACCCTCCAATTCCTTGCCAGCCTTAACCTTACTCTCAACGTGAACTACCCTATAGCCTGTGCGCTTCAATTTCTCAATTACAGCTGATGGAGATCTGGAATAAACAATAATGTCTATGTCACTTCCAATTCTAACAGTACCCCTCCAAACACTGCCTATGAGCTTCGGATTGAACTCTGAGATAGTCTCCATTAACGCTAGAGCCTCACGCCTCATCTGAACTAACCTTTTAATTCTAGACTCACCTTCGAGAAGCGAAGCCAGGGCGTCTAGCTCATCTGCGACCTCGCGATTACTTGGAAGAACGCTTACTCCAAGCTCCCTAGCAGCCTTAAGCTTAGCAAACTTGTACTCTGTAGCTAGTCGATAGTATAATAAACGTGCAGCTTCTCTAGCGACCAGCGCCCTCAAGTTACTAGGCTTCATTAAAGACGCCACTGCTCAGCTCATTGAGCTGCAGTGACGCGAGCCAAAATCTCCTCAATAGGCTTACGTCCAGAAGGCAAAGTTAAAAGCTTACTCTTCCTAACTTCAACCTTCCTAAGTGGGTAGATCTTCCTAGCAGCATTATAAATTTCAGACGCAATCTTACCTAAAACAGCCTGCTGGACGAACTCGTCAAAAGTCAATTGCTGAGCCTTAGCCTCAATGATCTCCTTCATTATCTTCCTAATAGCCCTCTCCTGAGAAGTCTTAGCTCTATGCCTCGTTAATGCAATTGCAGAAACCCTCAGCGTATAGCCGTCCTTAGTTGTAACTTTAAATATGCCGTCAACTCTAGTGGAGCCTCTCCTAATCAAGCTCCTCAAATAGTCCCTAGTCAAGTCATGCCCCTTAAAAATGGTCTTAGCCACGTCGCCCTCAACCTCAATTATCTGGAAGTAAAGCTTAATGTGCAGTAGGGAGAAGTCTCCAGTCAAGTCGCTCAATGAAGTTTCAACAACCCTACCATATAGCTTAGTTGGGTCATCTGCAGGTATCCTGGCAATCTCTAAATTGCCAAACGCACTTGAAGCTATGACAGTATACCACTTCTTCATTCTCCACTTATCCCTAGCTCTCGAAGACACTCAGATCACCCACTACACTAGCTCTACGTGATTTAAGCAATCTTCCTTATAACTCTGTTGGACGCATTTCAAAGATTTCTCAGCAGCCTGAATGCATGAGAGCAGGTCATCTACAGTTTGAAGAAGAGTTTCAACCCTACATTCACACTCAATCTCAACTTTAACTTCACCATCAACCTCTCTGGCCACCACCCTCAAATTTGGCGGCGCCTGCAAATTATCAGGCTCAACCGAGCAAGCTATGGCTTTAGCCGCCATCTCATCACCATACCGAAGCTTAATAAAAGCAGTGTGCCTCATCTAACCACCTGAAAGTTGCTTACCAATTAATTCATCTAAAATTCTAATGAAGTCCTCCTCAGACCCAGCTGGAATTTGAGCTCCAGCAGCCAC
>QMRA01000097.1:0-4136 GCA_003649155.1 Thermoproteota archaeon
ATTTCACATAAAGCTGTTATCACAATCCCAATTCTAGCTGTTGTAGTTACCTCTATCGCTCTCTCACTTTACTTAACACAATCCTTCACACTTGAAAATTTTGAGATCGTATCAACATACGTAGTTTGGCATACGACAACAGAACAATATGAAGGATTGACTGTTGAAGGAGAATCCAAAGTTGTTAAATTATCAAACTTTTGGGAAGTTACGGTAATTGTGAAAAGTACTGGAACAGAAATTACTGAAATAAAGAATATCGTAATAAATAGAAGAGACATTTTATCCTATGGTGACTCTATAATCTGTATTTCTAGAGTAGATAACAAACCAGTATTCTTCACTTATAACGTACTCATCGAACCAGGTGAAACCGCAAAAATAACTCTGCTGATAAACTTTAATGGTTCAGGCTTTTCTCACGGAGAAATAGTTGAAATAAGAATCTACTCTCAATCTAAAGAGAAATCAACTTTACTTTGTCTACCATAACTAACTTATTTCTAATTGTTTTATTCTCTTAAATTGTGAAGTTAATTTGTATATTGAAATGCAATAGCGTCGTGACTTATTAATATTTAAGCCACAAATTATATTAGTTTGCCTGATTTTAGCCTAATAGTAGTTAGAAAAATAGTGAATGTTATACTAATGATGGTGTGAATATGGGTTTCCTGGATTTCGTATATAAGTACTTTGACTGGGTAGGCCGTGGAATATTAAAAACTTACCCAAACATTCCAGAGGATATTAGGTCTTCTGGTATGAGAATACATTATGAGGTTTATGCTGCTCTTGCAGGATTTATCTTCACAATATCTATTGTTGGTAGTATTGCGTTCATGATATCCCTACTCTTCTTAAGGCTCTACCCTCTCTACACTGTATTGTGCTCTTTCATAGCTACCATAATACCTGTAGGAGTACTCGTTATGATGGGGCTAGTCCTACCGAAATCAATTGGCGCAAGTAGAAGTGCTGCTTTGGAACAAGAAATTCCTTATGCTGTTGCATACTTAAGCGTCATGGCAACTGGAGGAATGTCCCCATACGTAGCTTTCGAAAGACTCGGTTTCGCAGGTATGATCTTCGATAAAATTGCACGACTAGCACTAAGATTCACAGTTATGGTCCGTGCAATAGGCTGGGATCCATTAACTGCCTTTGAAGACGTAGCAAGGAGAAATCCAAGCGCTATGCTCAAAGATCTGGTCTTAGGATATGCAGCAACAATAAAAGCTGGAGGAGACATCGCCGACTACCTAAACAAGAAGGCAAGAGACTTATTCAGCGATCTAGTCACTAAGATAAGAGCTGCAGGCGAAAGATTGGCTGTAATACTTGAGTCATACTTAGCTGCTGCACTATTAATACTATTAGCTTTAAACGCAATGTATCTAATCAACCTATCAATTGGAGTTGTAAGCATACCAGGATTGGGAGGAACAAGCTTATTCCTACTATCCTATCTCCTCCTACCCTTCCTTTCAGGCGCAATAATATACTTAGCAGATCTTATACAATATAAGGAGCCATGGATGGAGTGGTCCCCATACATAATTTATTTTGGCGTATCATTTCCAATTGCTTTCCTATTAATCCTAGCAATGGTTGTGCCATTCTATATGCCAAGAAAACACTTCTTAACTCTGCTTTTTACTCCTTTCACAAAGACCATAGAAAGTATAACTGGACTATTCGGAGTTGATTCTGCCTATGCCTCAAGTATAGGTTTATCAATTGCACTTATACTCGCAACTTTACCATCAGCGATCTACGAGCACGTAATACTTGGCAAGCAGAGAAAAATTGCAATGGGAGTTACTAAATTCTTGAGAGATCTGGTCGAAGTTAGAAAAACAGGCCTCTCACCAGAAAGATGTATAATAACACTGTCAGGAAGGGATTATGGTGTTTTCACTAAGTATTTAAAGGAAGTTGCAGGTCAATTAGCGATTGGACTGCCACTGATGAAGATATATGAAAAGCTAATTAAAAAGGTTAAGGCTTGGAGGGCAAGAGCTTTCCTTTACATATTAACGGAGGCTATTGAAATAGGTGGAGGCAGCCCAGAAACACTGGAAAACATGGCTTGGTTCGCAGAAGTAACAGAACACTTGGATAGAGAAAAAGCTGCAACGATGAGAACTCTACTTGTTATCCCTTATATAGGTGCAATAACTCTAGTATCAACGATTGTATTAATGTCTTCATTTATGGCATCACTCGCATATGGAATAGCAGCATACAGAACTGCTATTATGATGATCATGCCAGCAACAGTTTTAAACGTATATCTCATGGGTTTGATAGCTGGAAAAACATCTACAGGCACGGTTGCTGGCGGATTTAAACATGCGATAACGTTAACTGTAATTTCACTAACAACAATAATTGCGTCTCCTTTAATGAGTGCACTAATATTAGGAATAACTGGTGGTCCAACATGAACAAAAGAAAAGCACAAGCAAACGTAATATCCGTCGTAATTATAGCGTCAATATCAATAGGCCTAATTGTAGTGCTTCTAAATTACGCAGTATACTCATTAGAATCGGTTGCACAACAAGCAGAATTCGAAAATGCTAAAACATCGATGAAAATTCTCGCCGAAGAAACTATTAACACGATTCTAAGTGGAGTAGGAGCAGAAGTTAAGTTTCCAAGTAGAACTGTACGACTAAATTTCATTACATTAAATAAAGATCTCAAATTAGTACTAAGTTCAAATTCTTTTGGCCCATATGAAATAACTTTAGATTCGAACATACTAATTGTAAAATGTTATGGAGGCGAGTATGCATCATATGAAAATCAAGTTATATATGGAGTCTATTATAATCCTGCTTTTGTAGAAGACATTTATTCAACACCTCTGGTTCAAACTAAATGGGATATTAATGTTGGAAGAGTAAGTGCAGAACTAAATTTTACTAGGCTTTTACTAATGGAATATCGTGTCTCAGGAAGTAGTAATAACGAAATTATCATTGAGGTAGCATATGTCGATGCCTATTGGGAATCTGGAACAACGACATCATCAGGTACGGTCGAAGTTTTTTATCAAGACTCCTTAGAAGAACAAATTTATGACAATGCCGTTTCAGGCACTACTACAATAACGTTCGAATTATACCTAGATAGTACTCTTCTTGGATCAAAGACTATAACAATCGAGGGATCTCATCAATTAAAAATTAAAATAGTAAAACATCAAATACTCTATAAGTTGAGGTGAAAAATTGCCCCATTCAGCAATCACAGGTGTAATAGGCTTCACAGCACTAATAGTGATATTTGTGATATTATCATCATCAACGATGGTTTTAGGCTACGAATATACGGAAAAAATTGTTAAAAAAGAGCTCGAGGCAATTGGAAGTAGTATTGCAAGTCAAATAGTTGAAGCAGTTTCGCTTGCTTACGACTTGCTCCCTGGAGAATCTATATTAATTATGATTAAAATGCCAAAAGAATGTTCACTTGGCCATTATACGGTCACTCTAAATAATAGCACTCTCGATAATGGCAAAATCATATTAATTCTAAAACCAGTTACCTATCCAAGACCTGAAGTCGTCGTCCCCGTACCATTATCTACAAATTTATTTAAAGTATTACCTTCATCAATTTACAGTGGTTCTAATAGAAATTACATTAATATAACTGCAACTGATAGCGAATTTCAAATAAAACTAATTTATATGCGAGGTAGTTAAAATTGAAAGATCCCATTGAGTATTCATTAATGGCAATAGTAATCATACTATTGTTTATTTCCTCTAGCTCTATTCTTGCTGGTATGGTAGCTCCTATTGATTATAAGTTGGATCTCGAAGCTACGTCATTGCTTGATAAGATAACTTTAACTGAAGGTCAACCTGAAAATTGGGGAGAAGCAATAATAGACGGTAACGCGTTAGAAGACTTTGGCTTAAGCAGCAAATTGCCTGGACAGTTAGATAAGGGAAAAGTAAATGCATTAACTTTTAGAGCTCTAGGATCTTCTTATCTTAATTTTAATAATCCATATTATATGTCTCCAGAAGATTTTCTACTAAATTGGATTTCTTTGCAATATAGAGGCTTCATAATTGATTTCATACCAGCATTCAATGTTTCAATAACTGTTACAG
>QMRA01000098.1:0-4136 GCA_003649155.1 Thermoproteota archaeon
CTTCTAAACAAGCTACAAGCAGTACTAATGATATTATTGCTCCTATTAAATTGATCATTATGGGTAAATGAAATCCGCTAATTTCGAATAGCAGTCCTCCTATGTATGGAGCTGGAAATGATATCAATCCTCTAAACGCTGAAAGTCCACCCATAACTCCTGCTATTTTATCTTCAGGTGCTCTTTCTGATACGTATGTGTTTAGTGCTGGCACCCATAGTGAGGGTGAGGCTCCAAATACTATTTGAGAAATTGCAAATGTTGTGAAGTCTTTTGCTGTCAGCCAGAGTGCCAGTGTAATAATGCCGATAAGTTCAGAAAGTATTAGTGATATTTTAGCGCCATACTTATCAACGATCTTTCCGGCCGGTATCTCTGTTAGCGCTAAGGATGCCGTGAAAATCCCTGACAGTATGCCAAGTTGTGTATCGCTAAACTTGAAGCTTTTCGAGAGAAACCCATATAATAGCGTTGATCCTAATCCCCAGAAGAACGCGTCAACAGCCATTATGAAGTAGAGGTTTTTCAATATTCTTGCTTTAGGGATTAAAATGTGAAGTGTACTTTTAAAACTTAACTTACTTCTCTCAACTTTTTCTTCTACTATAAAGATTGCTATTATAGTTAAGCATAAGGCTTCCATAGCTAAGCTTATCATAAAAATGACTTCATATCCGAATTTTTCAGCTAACCAACCGCCTAAAGGTGAAAATACTATTCCAGGCACAGTTGCTGCGAACATCATTAAGCTAAATGTTAGCCCCCTCACTTCCCTATCTGATGACTCGGCTGCTAAGGCGTTTCTCGCCGGTAGCCTCATCCATGAGCATCCCATGACTATCGAGCCTAGGACCAATAATGACACTTGTCGTAGTGATGAAGATGCTAAATAAATTACAAATCCAAGCAGAGAAATAGTGCTGGCAATTATCATTACTTTCTTTCTGCCATGCTTATCTGCTAATACTCCCCCGAGAAGTTGGGATAAGGTAGATAGTAGCCCCATACCTCCACCTATAGCTTCGATCATCCCAAGTAGCGACATTGATACTCCTAGGCTTAATGCGAATGGCTGATAAACTGGGTAAATTAAGCTCCAATATGTACCTGAAATTAAACCTATTACAATTAATACTATAACGTTCCTGTTCAATAGCTCTCCCCGCCAGCTGCTGGAGTCATTGCTACAACTTCGTATTAAATGGGCTTGGAAGTATCATTAATATTTCTTCTGGATCTCCCAGCGCAATGTACTTTCCTTCCAAGTATAATCTACCTACAATTGCGCATGTAACCGCATCAATTTCATGCTGAGATATTCTCTTTGCTATATCGCCTTTCAAGTTGAACATCTCGATTAAACCTCTCCTAAGTGCTTCGAAGTCCTTCTTAGCTCTTGGGAGTCCAAGAATCTCTTGAGCTGCACCAGGGTAAGTTTCTATAACTTTAAAGCCCAAATTACTGAGCTTAGCTCTGAGATTTATCCCTCTTATCGTTAGTTTCCTCATTCCTCCAAAATTTATTGGAAAGAACTTTATTCCCATTTTCCGAAGGGCTCTATCGCACTTGCGTATGCAGTTCTTTGAATTTAATGTTTTACCTTTAGGTAGTGCTAGAGGGGCGTCTATAGCTATTATATCTGGCCTCTCCCTCAAGGCTTCCAGAATGATCTCGTCATCAGTGTAAACTAATGAAACTTTAACTACATTATCTATCAGTATGCACAGGCCAGTAGGCCTATTTTCTACGCCTGCTAAATCAATTCCCATGCTGATGATTCGTTTGCAACTTTTTTTCATGTTCAAGTAAATTTACATAGAATCAATAATATACATTGCCACTGATAAAGTCTCGATACCAAGAGTTAATGCTTATTAACGTGTTTTCGCACTTAATCATGGTGCTCTAATTGAGCAATTTAAGTGAGTTGAAGAAGCGCTTCATCAACCTTCATGAGATCTACTTGGAAGCTAACAGATGGGCTATGGCTGCATTTTATAGTGACTCTGAAGTTTCAAAGTTAAATAACATCTTGTATGAGAGGTGGGCTAAAGAGGGTATGAAGGGTGAGCCTATAGATTATGCCTCTAAAGAGGAATTGCTTATGCTCATTAGAAAGATACAGGCTTATGCTGGAGTAAGAGCAGATGAAGTTGTACGGGACCTTATGATTAAAGGTGAAATATCAGTTAGTAGCCGTATAAGTGCATTGAGAGGCTTCTTTGATAAGCTGATAAGTATTATTTACAGATTATTCCTCCCAGGTTCAAGGAAGTGAAATTAAAAGTCTTTTATTGATAGAATTTATTTTAGTTAGTAGGTCGATTTTGAAGTTATTCTACTTTACTCGTATCCTTCAATTTTAATGTCTAAAACTACTCTATACTTCCTCGGTGCAACTTCTCCTACCTTACGTCCTTGAACAATCGAGAATTTAACATCCATTTTCTCAAGTTCTTTCTCATATATCTTAGCTACTTTTTCAACAGGATTTTCTCCTTTCGCTACTTTGATGAATTCATACGGGTGGATCCATCCGCAAGCATTTTTCAATGATTTAACTGCGTATGGTATGTATTTTAGGGAAAGTTCTGGGAGCGGCATTAAAACTCTATCTGCAGTGTTAAAATATTTTTCAACAATGACTTCACGTGCATCTCCTAGTATTGGTATTACCTTATCTTCAACTTTATTAAGTTTAATGTTTATCTTCATCAGCTTGAAAGCATCTGGATTTATATCTATTGAATAGACTTCCCGAGGTTTAGCGTGCTTTGCGATTATTATTGAGTATGTTCCGATTCCTGCAAACATGTTAATTATAACTTCTCCTTCTCTTACTAGATTTGCAATTCTAATTCTCTCGCCAGATAGTCGAGGAGTGAAAAAGACTTTACTTAAGTCGACTTTAAATGTACATCCATGTTCTCTGTAAATTGTTTCAAATCTCTCTTCTCCAGCTAGCCACTCCAAGTCCATTAATCTGTATTCACCCTTGATGGTTGATGCTTTTCGCAGCACAACTTTTATTGTTGGAATGCTTTCGAGCAATGCTTTAGCTAATTCAAATCGCTTATGTAGTAGTTTGTCGGGAATTTTAATTACTGCTATATCGCCAATTATATCCATTCCTTTAATGACTTTCTTCGCATCCTCTTCATTCAAAACTCTTTTAGCTGCTTTTAGGATGGCATATTCTCTAGGCATCAATTGTAACGTAGATTGGAGGTAGAATATTAAGTTCTTCATTAAGGTTAATTTTGGTGTTAAGCCCAGGGCTTAATGATGAATTCGCAGTAATCATCACCTTTACCAGCGCATTTGCTTTCAGTTGCCTTCATTTTCATCTTAAAGACCTTGGTAAGTGCGCCGCTCCAAAATCCTCTATTGAAGTCGCATGTAGTGTTCATTGTGTCGACTGGTTTACTTAGTGATTCAAAGCAGTCATAGACTTTAATTACACACTTCTTTTCATCTAAGTTGAATTTAGTTACTTCAGCATTCCCCCAGCCATTTGTTCTGTAAATTTTGATGATGACATTTAGGAGATCTTTAGGTTTTATTTTATTGTTCATTGCTTCTTTAATCCACTCGGCAAGGTTTGATCCATATTCAAATCCTTGATAGAATAGTAGTGCTGCTGCTCCACTTCCCAATAGCTCCTTTATTATAGTGAAGCTTGCGCTTAATCTCTCAGCATTCATGATGACAAATCTCCAGTCCCATGAAATTACTGGATAGAGAAAGCTTTCAACAATGAAGTTTTCTGCTTCGTGGTACTCTACCTTCAAGACCTTGTCTAGCTCTTCAAGTTTTTTAGCTATGCTCTTAGGTGTTTCTGTTGCTTCGGTGAAATCTGCAAAGAACACCCAGTGCCCTACTTCAGGTTTCATAACTATGTGAATTCCTGTCAGGATGTTTACTTTATGTTTAAATAGTAGATCTGACGTTTCAGCTAGTGCGCCTGGAACGTTTTTTAGCTCTACCATGAATTCTGCTAATCTCCTTTTAGGTTGACTTACAAAGCACATGACATCTTTAGGAATGTGCTTTTTCACATTTATCACCATGCTTGGAGTTCCAATGTTATGTAGTGAATTATTAATTAACATTCTTTCATAATATTATTAATTAGC
>QMRA01000099.1:0-4101 GCA_003649155.1 Thermoproteota archaeon
AAATCACTAACGAAATTGACTAGCTCTTGTATAGAAAATTCCTCACTTAAAATTTTACTGACATCAATCATGATTACACCTAACATTTACTATGAATTTAAATTATTAAAAATATGCGAATCCTCAAAATCACGTAACTAATTATTATTTACATTACATAACTCAGACTAGTGTGCTGTTTTGTTCATGACTTTTCTTTAAAGAATATTGCTGTAGCCATCAATAGTAATCCAATTATGATTGCAGCTACTGCATCAAATATATTTGCTGTTGAAGTTGCTCCACCTGTTGAGAAGATAAAGTAAAATCCTCCAAAGGTTATTCCAAATCCAAGTATGAAGATTATTATCCTTTTCAGCATTATTTTTGTCATAAAATCACACCCATGCTAAAATTATATTGTGTGATATGAAATAAATGTTGATAATTAATTGTTTTGTTAAGTTCGAGTCATAATGGCAATTTCACGCCATCTTAAGGGTTTAATGTAATCCCTTCCTTTTGCTTCAAATGATCCAACAACTATTCTATGGTATTCTTTACCATTCTTCAAGTCCTTTACATGCTCCAGCTTACCATGAACTACTAACTCTTCACCTGATTCAGCTAAGTCGCTGTATAATCCTTCATAACTAACTACTTCAACTATATCTTTAACTGCAGGGCCTTCGATGATCCTTACATCATCTACGATGTATTTTGCAGGTAAGAATATTGAGTCTGAATTGTCAATTACTTTAACAATTGCTTTTACCAATCCCATGCCTCGGTAGATTTTATCTCCATATTCTTCTTCAACTTCTTCCGGCTTTTTTACTGGATGAACTGAAAATTGCCGACCTTTATATAGAGCTCTGCTCCATTTTTCCTTTCCATATAATATTTTTGCCTCTTCAAATGTTAGTGGATGGATTTTAGTGATGTCTTTAGCCCATCTTTCTAAGGTTTCGCCACTTGGCATTTTCAAGTCTGACCTTGGATCAGCGTAAAGCTCTAAAAGGGCTTCCTTAACCTTCAAGCTCTCATCTCTACCATAGACAATGATGTCTATATCTGAGAACTTTAAGTTATGCAATTTTAGAAGTATTGAGCCTGAAATTCCCATGCTGTGTGAAGGCACTCCAGATTTTTCAGATATTATCGAGATTAATTCTGCTACTTGCTCTTCTAGTGGATCATTTGGAGATTTTATTATTTCAGCTAATCTTTCCTCTGGCTTGTAGTGCATCTTAACTTTATCTTGAGGTACTTCAATTAACTTGAATCCTAATACGTCGTCATGCACAATGTAGTCTGGATAGTGTTCTTCCATGAATTGCATGACCTTAAACACACCTTCAGCGCTGTAGTATGGAAGTATTCTTCCGTAGAAAACACCACTTCTTGACCATTTGATTCTAACTCCTGACGCATATTTTGGTATGTACTTTAAGTAAGCTATTGCTTTAGCAGGTGGATGAACATTTCCTACCACACAAAAAATCAGTCCTTCAACTGTTTCTATGAAATCTTTGTCCATGAATCCCCTCATAGGATTCACCTTTAACTCTTTGAAAGTCTAATTCATTATTAATCAACTTATTATCTGTGCTTAATTCCCTTTCTTTAAATTTAGAGAATTTTCTTACCTTTATTTGAATTGTAGATTACTATTTTGGCATTTGGCACTATTTCTTTCAACTTATGTGCAATTTTTTCCATATCATCCCATATCTCCCCTATTTCATATCCGCGTTTTAATAATCTTCTAACTATACTCGCTTTATAAACTACATCCTTTCGCTTATCTCCAGGCTTTCTGAAGTAAATTTCATCATATGGTACATTCCACGTTTCAAGCTGCTTCAATGTAGGTTGCTTTTGTGTGTCCTCTCTTCTTCCAGTTAGTAGAATTATACGATAGCCTTGCTTCTTTAGAGTACGTATGTATTGAATGTTTTCAGTTATTGGCTCATCTAAATGCATGTATTTGCTACTTAGAAATATTTCCCAGAATTTCTTTCTTTTAAATCTAGGGATGCTACTTACTTCACTTACTCCCAATTCTTTAAGTGAATTTTTAAGTCGATTAGATATGTCTGCTATAACGCCATCTATGTCGAAAATTACTGTCTTCAATTTTGCTCCTCTCATACTCTTTAGTGGTAATAGTTTTGTCCTAATTTGTACTATTTAAATTGTGGTGTAATTATGCTTGAGAAAACTGGGTTTGGCTATGTAATTATTGATGGTAAGAAGTATGATCATGACGTAGTCATTCACGTTGATGGTCGAATTTCCAAGCGGAATAAAGAGCTTTCAAAGCCTTTTAAGAAGAGGTTACACACTCCACTTGCACCACCTGAAATTGAGGAGCTTCTACATGAGAATCCAGAGGTTATAGTTATTGGGTCTGGACAGTTCGGCGCATTGCCAATAATGGACGAAGTTATTAAAGCCATAAAGAGTAAGGGGATTGAATTAATAGTTGACGTTACTCCTCGCGTTCTTGAAGTGATAAACAAGTTGAGAGCTGAGGGTAAAAGGTTAGCTGCGATACTTCACGTCACTTGCTAAAAAGATATGAAAAGTGAGTTTACGCTTTAGTTTGCTTCCTCAAGAGCTTTCCAGGCATGGCTCCCGTATGCTTCCCTTCCTTCACTACTTTTTCCCCATTTACGATGACGTACTTTATTCCTTTGGGCGGCTTCCTCGGATTTAAGTAGTCGCCTCCTTCATTGATGTTGTCGTAATCGAAGACTACTATGTCCGCCCAATAGCCAACTTTAAGTGCCCCTCTATTCTTGAGTCTCATCCTCTGCGCTGGCATGTAAGTTGCTTTCTTAATTGCTTCTTCAAGAGTTAGAATCTTAAGTTCTTTTACAAAGCGCCTAATGTATCTTGGATATGCTCCATAAGTGTTTGGATGAGGCAGGTAGTATGGAGGCACCTTTGCCTCCCATTTGAAGTCTAGTGCGAAAGTGTCGATGCCTATCATGGCTATTGGATGCTTCATGTAAGTTATTACTTCGCACTCTTCGACTAATTTAGGTTCGATCAGCGTTTCAGGGTCTTCAATTATCAAATCTATTAGCGTGTCAACTGGATCAGCGTTCTTTAATTTTGAAATTTCTCCAATAGTCTTGCCGACGTAATCTTTATTCTTACACTTTCTAATGACTATTCCATTCATCCAGTATGGGTTTATGTTTGGATTTACTGAGTACCACTTTCCAGCATAGATTGCCTCTTTGACTTCCCGCCTATAATCTTCTGCCTTCAAGTTTTCAACTAACTTCTCTTCAGACCCAGACTCTCTTATCCATGGAGTAAGTAAAGCTATGAGTCTTGGAACTGAGAATACTCCACCAGTTGTGTTTGGAATTAAGTCGAATGCAATATCTACTCCATCCTTTCTCGCATCCTCAATAACTTTTAACGTAGCTTTAGCTGCAGCTTCGAGCAATTCTTTAGGTGGAGGAGGATAAATCACGTAACCTGTTAGTATGTGTGAAACTTGAACTGGAACTCCAGTCTTCTTACCTATTTCAACTGCCTCGATAATGCCTTTAATTTTCTCAGGAGGTCTAACTTCTCTTCTAGCTTCAGTCCTAATTCCTGTTCTCCTCCAATGTGTTGCATAAATTCCATTATACTCCTTAACAACCTTAACAAGCTCTATTAACTCTTGAGTGTCAGCATAAAAACCTGGAGCGTAGTCGAGGCCGCTGGATAATCCATGAGCTCCAGCTTCCATGGCCTCTCGAACGTGCTCCTTCATTTTCTCAATTTCTTCAGGCTTAGCTTTCCTCTTGAAATCTTCACCCATAACTGCTGCTCTAATAGCATTGTGTCCAACCAATGGCACCAAGTTAATTGACATGCCATTCTTCTCAACCTTATTTAGGTAATCGCCGAATGTACGCCAGTCAATTGTGAATCCAAACTTCTCCTTCAACTTTTCATTAACTTTCTCTAGAGGGTGCATTAGTGGCGGATAGTACTTGAAGGGCTTTAACTCATGCCACCAATCTAGTTCCCAAAATGACATTAGCCAGTAGTCACCTACTGGTGCTGGTGAAAACCCGCAATTTCCACCAATAACAGTTGTAACTCCCTGTA
>QMRA01000100.1:0-4074 GCA_003649155.1 Thermoproteota archaeon
ACGTTAAGGTTAAGGGTGAACTTGGAGTTAAGCCTGTTCAGCTTGCTCGAATTGACGAGGTTGATGTTTCTAAGTACTTGGGGCACATGGAGACTACGTTCAGGCAGGTTTTGGAGGCTATTGGAGTTAATTTCGACGAGATTCTTGGAGTTACTAGCCTAGACTTCTTTTTGAGAAGGAAGTAGCTTTATCAAATCTTTACTCTATTTTTGAGAGCTTTCTATCTGCAATAAGCCCGCCTATTAGTCCTCCTACAATTAGTCCTAGAAGTGGAGGTATCGCGGGAGGAGCGCCTAGGAGTAGTGCGATGAAAATTATGTTTAACATTAGAGCTCCAAGTCCGACTTCAATTCCAGTTTTAACTCTATCTCTGTAAGCTCTTCTGCAAACGAGATATGATCCAATGAATCCGCCGATGATGTATGCTACGACTAGGATGGCTGCAGCGACTTCTCCCCCTACTATTGCTATCTCGTACAAGTATGATACTGTTGCTGTTGCAACCCATCCTGGAGCATTAGCCACCATTGCTCCAGCTAAATACTCTTCAAATGTTGGCATTCTTGTGCTCATTTATGCCACCATTCTGTTGAGTCCTTAAGCCTTATTTACCTCTGCATACCTATTTAACTTGATTGCTGAAGAATGAAGGTGATTTAATGGGTCTGATTGAAGATTTCCTCGATGACACCCGCATTTTACCTCGAGTTAAATTTGAGGATTACCTTTCAGTTTATTTGGAGATTCGCCCCTGCTCATTCTTCACGCTTCCTGCCGAACTTCCCGGTGGAAGTGAATATGGTAGAATTATAGACGAAAAGTGCGCTGAAGACGTAGCTCTTCTCTTGCGAACAAGAGACCTTTACTTGAGAGGTAGGCTCATTTTGCAGTTGAGGAATAAAATAAGGAAGCTTTTCAAGGAGTTGGTTTTGAAGTCTGAAGTTTTTAAAGCGCATAAGGATTGGGCTAAAGCTTTGGGTTTAAAAATGATGGTCGAGGAGGTTAGGCCAAGTATCTATGAAGTTTACATTTACCGGGAATCTAAGGTTGGTAAGCGTTTGAAGAAGCTCTTCTCAACTAGAAGAGAGATAAGAAAGGCTATTGTTCAAGTTAAGCCTCTTGGTTTGCCGCCTTCATTGCTGGTCTATCCTGAGGAGCTTTCCACTACGTACATTACTGAGCTCGGTGAGCTGCTTGGTTATCCTGAGTGTTGCATTAAAAGATATGCTGAGGAGAGAAGTTCGGGAGTTTATATTGAGGAGAGAGCTTCACGTCAAATTAAAGAGTTAAAGCGAGCTGGAGATAAGCCAGACATCTATGCGTTCTTCTCAAGTAACTTCTTCCCGTGCACGCCTAAGTGTCCTAAAGCAAGCGAGATAGGGAGGAAGTTATACGAGGCGATTTCAAGACTTTCACCTAGTGCTGGAAAGGCCTTCCTGAAGTGCTTGGAGGAAAACGTTAGCACTGTCGAGAAGTACCCTGATTTGATAGCTGAGTATAGGCGAATGGTGGATGCAAGGGCTAGAGGTTTAATCTCTCACATGTAAATGACAAGAAATAAATCTTGCTCCGCCGTGTAGTATTATTGAAGTGGTGAATTGAGCATGTTTCCATCGTCGCTTGAGCTTACGCCTGAGAGGAAGAAGGAGCTCATAGATAAGATTGCTAATGAGATTGTTAAGAGAGGGCTGGAAACTCCGGCTATCATGTTCTTGGAAACTATTAAGCCATTAACTTGGGTTGGGGCTGAGCTGTCGATAGTCTACGTACTGCCTTTCGTCAAGGCTTACATTCAACATCCAGTTGTTGATGATTTAGTGGCTCTCTTTCACGATAGAGATGCAGTTGAGCTTCTAATAAAGAGAATTGAAGAGCTAGTAGAAATTCAGAAGGAGAAGGAGAGAGCTATTAAGGAAGCTAAGAAGAAGGCAAAAGCTGAGAAGGGCAAGAAGAGGCGTTGGTGGATTTTCGGATAAGCGCTATTCTTCCTCAAATTCTGCTTCTTCAAGGGTTATTTCAGCTGCCCAGTTGACAAGCTCTTCTGCAATTTTATCTCCAACTTTTGGCACTACAACTATGACTTTATAGTCTTTGTAGTTGTTTTCAATCCATTCGTTGTCGTATGATATTATGTATAGCGGCAAGTCGAATGTTGCTACTCCTGGCCCACTCCTCCTCAAATTGTATTTGGAGTATAGCTCGTACTCCTCCTTGGTTATGGGAAGCTTCAATTCAACTGGGTACTTATCTCGTATTATTATGAAGTCTGACTTCGTTAAGTCCCACAATTCTAATGCTTTTCGAGCTGCCTGCTTAACTACCTCGTGAAGTTCACCTTCAACTTCTTCAGTTATGGATGCCTTTCCTCTTTCTGAAATAATTACTAGTACTTTATTTTCGGCCAATACGTCTAACCTCCAGCTGCTTTCTTGATTATGTTTACTGCAGCTTCAAGGTCTGGTGTTCCACGCGGTGTGAGTGGGACTCTAGACATCACGTACTTTATTTCGCCGTCATCATACTTTATGAAGACTTGCGGTATGTCTAGTCCTCCAAACTCGTTTTTAACTCCGTACTTGTCTAGAAATTCATAGTCCTCTTTTCTCTCTTCGAGTTCAAGATTTAATTCTTCAGCTACTTTTTTGCACGCTTTTTTGATGTAGCTGCTTGCTTTCTCCCAGTCGGCTGTAACCATTATTATTGCTATGGGCTTAGCCATTACATTTAACCTCCAATCGATATGCGTTTATCTACCCTAATTCCGTATTATTTAAGAGTTGTGTCCTAAACCTGATCTAGCATTATTTTTGCTTCGAAATTCTTAAATATAATTTAGTTGATGTTGGAGCAACTAAGCCTTGGAGATGGTGTTGTGGCTGAGAAGGGAAGGCGTAGGGGTAAGAGGAGAATAAAGCCGGCATATCTTCTTCCAAAGCCTGTTTCTGTTGGTGATGAGATTACTGTTGAAGTTGAAGGGCTGAGTAAGCGCGGTGAGGGCGTTGCTAGGGTTAAGGGATACGTAGTGTTTATTCCAAATACTAAGCCTGGCGATAAAGTAACTATAAAGATAACTTCGATTAAGCCTAGCTTTGCAACTGGTGAAGTAGTTGAGAAGTGACTGCTAGCTGCTCTTGAATGAAAAGCCGCATTTTGGACAGGGAAGGTACCTTATCAGCTTTACTTTTCTTCTCCTCTTTTCATAGCTCTTTGGAAGCTTAGCTCCGCACTTTGGGCACTTCATGGCTTATAGAAATTTTAAGCGAAATGCATATTTATCTCTTATTCAGCGTCTCCTTCGGTGATTGAATTGAGTGGAAGGCGGAGAAAAGTTCAGGAGAAAGTGGATATTGAGGGGATTTCTGATGAAATTAAGCACATGATTGTTTATGAGTGGGCTCACTACACCATTTCGATGGATGAGCTTGCACGTAAGTATGGGTTAACTTGGGATCAAGTTTATGAAATAATTAAGAGTACTCCTACAAGGCTTCTGTGGAGAGCTCCTAAAGAGAAAGTTAGATAGCAGCGCAGCTCACATCGTAGCGGCTTCTTCATTAAATCAGCGCTTTGTCCCTAGCTCATAGCTGCGCTGCCGGCTCAGTAAATTTCTTCTTCACAGCGAAGTATAGGTTAGCTCAGTACCCGAGTTCTTCTTCATAGCCATTCACCTAAGTGGTTTTATACTCTTTTATTTTTACTGCAGTTTGGTGGATGATTTGAGTGTTGAGCAACTCAAGCTACTTGGTCGTGGAACTTACACGATAATTTTTAGCCTTAACAATGACGTTGAAGTCAAAGTTGGCAGGCTAGGTCAGCTATTTTTTAGACGTGGCTTGTACTCCTACACTGGCTCTGCTCTTGGCCCTTCCAATTTAAGTTTATACTATAGGGTTTTAAGGCATATTTCAAGATCCAAGAGGTTATGGTGGCACATAGACTACCTCTTAACTAGACGTGATTCTGAAGTTTTGGCTGTTGTTGCTGCCCCTACTACTATGAGATTTGAATGCAAGATATCCGCAACACTATCAACGCTTGAAGGGGTTAGAACAATTAGAGGGTTTGGTTCTTCTG
>QMRA01000101.1:0-4054 GCA_003649155.1 Thermoproteota archaeon
ACATAGATTAATATTTCCAAACTAATCATAGACATAAGTTAAAGATTTATTGAATAATGTAATGTCGATATTTGTCAGAAAACCTTATATTTAGTTTTTAGCTATTGCTCAACGCCCATGAAATAGAGTTTTAAGTGGAGGGTGATTTTGCATGCTATCAGAAAGATATGGAAATAGGAAACCAACCAATGAAACTACAACTAGAGTGCCACTAGCCGAAGTAAGCCCATTCAGCGGCCTATGCCCACTATGCATTAAGGACTGTCCATTCCCATGTGAAGTCGGCATGTCCGCAATAAGGGGTAAAGAACTCGTCTACCCCTCACCAGACTGGTTCGGATGGAGCACCGCTGCTTCAAATAAGGACTACGGTCTAGACTGGTCTCACTTCAACATCCAGGCAGAAGTGAGAGGCGCCAAAGGAATAGCGGAAGACTCAGACGTAGCAATATTCCCAAATGTTGACGTAACAACCAAGATTGGAGGCATACCTTTAAAGGTACCATTCTTCGTAGCAGCTCTAGGATCAACAGCAGTTGCAAAGAACAACTGGGATGGACTAGCAGTTGGAACTGCAATTGCAGGCACAATAATGACTGTCGGTGAAAACGTAGTTGGAATGGACATGGAAGCCAAGTTCGACAGCAATGGAAAAGTAATCGACACAGTCGACATGAAGTACAGAATTCAAACTTACAAGGAGTGGTGGGATGGCAAATACGGCGAAATAATTGTCCAGACAAATGTTGAAGATATGAGATTAGGAGTAGACGTCTACGTATTAAGTAAGCTCGAAGTCAACGGCATAGAGAGGAAGTGGGGCCAAGGCGCAAAGGCTATCGGTGGAGAAGTCAGAATTAAAGATCTAAAGAAGGCAATTGAGCTTAAGAAGAGAGGATATATAGTAATTCCAGACCCAGAAGACCCAATAGTTCAAGAATCATTTAGAGATGGAATAATCAGGAGCTTTGAGAGGCACAGTAGAGTTGGAATGCCAAAAGCAAGAGACTTCGTAGAAGACGTGGAATGGCTAAGAGAGCAAGGCGCAAAGTATGTAACACTAAAAACTGGAGCATACAGGCCAGCAGTAGTTGCCTGGACACTAAAGGTTGCTTCAGAAGCAAAAGTTAATTACGTGACTTTTGACGGAGCAGGCGGCGGCACAGGCATGAGCCCAGTTCCAATGATGCAAGAGATGGGTATTCCAACAGTCTATCTAGAAGCAATAGTTCTAAAGTGCATTAGAATCATGCACAAGAAGGGAATGTACATACCAGACATCGCAATGGCAGGCGGCTTCTCAAATGAAACTCAAGTATTCAAGGCAATAGCACTAAGCAACTTTGGTGAAGGGCCATACGTCAAGGCAATCTCAATGGCAAGAGCACCAATAACTGCCGTGATGAAGGCAAGATACTTCGTAGAGCTAGCTGAAAAAGGCAAACTACCCGCATGGTTCAAGAACAAGTACGGTGAAGACCCATACAAGTTCTTTGTAGCTATTCCAGAGCTAAAGGCTCGCTTCGGAGATAGGTGGAAGGATATACCACTACCAGCAGTTGGACTCTTCAGCTACTTCGACAAGATGGCATTCTCACTAAAGCAGCTAGTAGCGGGATGCAGAAAGTGGAGACTTGACCTAATTGACAGAAAAGACCTAATGGCGCTAACTGAAAGAGCATCAAAAGTCACAGGAATACCACTAGTTGAAGAGTGCGATACTGACGCTATTGAAGAAATACTCGGACACTAAATTCCCTTACTTTATTCTATTATTTTATTTTCATAATTTAGGCATTATATAATGGTCGCAAATTTTAATAGCATTTGCATCTCTTATATTAATGGAGGTTATTATACAAGTTGGGTGGAGAAGAAGAAAGCGATTCCCTCAGCTTCTTAGAGGCACTGGAAGAAAAAGCAGACAATCTAAGGTACTATATCAAGCTTTCAGGTGTAAGTGAAATAGCGAGAAGGTACTTCGTAATGAATGCATTTGATGGTGCAGTTACAATGTTGGGAGTGTTGATTGGAGCCATAATAGGTGGGGGACTCTCACCCAAAATAATTTTAGCAACTGGACTAGGAGCTGGAATAGCAATGGGAGTTTCAGGATTCTTCGGAGCCTACTTGGCAGAAGAAGCTGAAAGAACGAGAAGAATTAAACAGCTTGAAAGAGCACTACATATTGACTTAGACGACTCTGTAATTGAAAGAGCAGCAAGAGTTGCAGCAATAATGGCTGCCTTCATCGACGCGCTTTCCCCAGTAATGGCAACAATAGTAACTCTAATACCGATAATATTAGCAGTATTTGGCATAATTGAAGCATGGACAGCAATAATTACGTCAATAGCTACGATATTAGTACTATTAACTATACTCGGACTCTTCTTAGGGAAAATCTCAGGAGAAAGAATTTTGTACTATAGTATCGCTACTACATGTGCAGGACTTGTAACTGGTCTTCTAGGATTATTATTACATGTACTATTTAGCTTGTAGAGGGGGTGCGTGTGTCCGATTCGGAAGTTAAGGTTAAGAGGATCGTTATTGACGTATTAAAGCCTCGTGAAATTTCTCTAGTTGACTTGTCCAAAGCACTTTGCGAAGTTTCCGGAACAGACGACGTAGCAATAGTTGTTAAAGAAGTCGACGCAAATACTGAAACCATATCTATAACCATTGAAGGTAAAAATATAGACTTTGAAGATATAACAGACACAATTGAAGAGTACAGCTGCGCAATCAGAAGTATCGACGAAATCGAAGTATACAAGGCGAAGAAAGAATAATTATTCAGCCTTAAGCTTCATGCTGGTGGCTTGAATGGAAAGGTCAAGAGCACGAGATATAGGAATTGAAATTGGACACTTTGAAACAGGTCCGCACAATGCAATAACTGATGTTGAAGGCGTTATGGTTGGCCACTGCACCATCATAAAAGGAAAGGGGAAACTCATACCAGGAAAAGGTCCTGTGAGAACTGGAGTCACAGTAATTCTTCCACACCAGAATAATCCCTTCAAAATGAAAGTAAGAGCGAGTGCATTCGTAATAAATGGGTTTGGAAAGCCGATAGGACTCATACAGTTAAATGAGTTAGGGCAACTTGAAACTCCCATCGCATTAACGAACACATTGAATGTAGGCTTAGTTGCAGACGCAATAATAGACTACATGCTCCAATTAAATCCAGATATAGGCGTCACAACAGGAACAGTTAATCCAGTCGTTTTAGAATGCAACGACAGCTACTTAAACGACATCAGAGGCAGACATGTAAAGCATCAACACGTATTCGAAGCCATAAGAAAAGCCAAAAGTGGACAAGTGGAAGAAGGCGCAGTAGGAGCAGGAACTGGAATGTCAGCATTCGAATTTAAAGGAGGAATAGGCACGTCATCAAGGAAGCTTCCAGCTAAACTAGGTGGATACACGATAGGCGCACTAGTACTATCCAATTTTGGCAGAAGAGAAGACTTAACAATTGCTGGAGTCCCAGTAGGCTGGGAATTAAGAAACTACATGAGAAGCCCCCAACCTCAAAAAGGAGGATCAATTGTAATGATAATTGCAACAGACGCACCCCTAACTGCAAGACAGCTACACAGACTAGCAAAAAGAGCAACCCACGGGCTAGCTAGGACAGGCAGCTACTCATCTCATGGAAGCGGAGACTTCGTAGTTGCATTTTCAACAGCAATAAAAATTCCACACTATCCTGAAACAGCAACCTACGAGGAAAAAGTTCTTGCTGAAAAAAATATGACTCCGCTATTTAAGGCTGCATCAGAATCCGTCGAAGAAGCAATAATAAATTCAATACTGAAAGCAGTTACAATGGACGGAAGAGATGATCATATTAGATGTGCAATCCCAATAGACAAGCTAATCGACATCATGACGAAGTACAGGCGGCTAAAGAAGTAAAATACGGGAATTTCTATAAATAACTAGAGAAGCCATGTCCTCAGCAATTAAATTAGATGTTTAAGATGAATTCTATAGGCTGCTACATCCAGAACCTACTCTATTTGTAGTTTCAATAGAT
>QMRA01000102.1:0-4039 GCA_003649155.1 Thermoproteota archaeon
ATTAAAGATCTTGAGGTAAAGCATGGTGAAGAGTTAAAAAGAATGAGTAGAATGGAAAGATTGAAATGGCTAAAGGAAATGGTAAAGAGAAGATAGGCTTTGCGAGTCTCCAAAGCCTTCATTATTCTATCTATATCAGGATTACTCGCTATTTTAAGCTCAACAATGTCAAAGTCCCCTACACTTCCATTATTCGCAAAGCATTTAGGAATAAGTAAAGGTGAACTTGGATTTATAGCTGCTGCATCTACTGTAACTGGAATAATAGTAAATGTGACTGCCGGAACACTTTCAGACATTTATGGTAGAATGCGGCTACTAGTGGCTTCAGGATTCTTCTTTGCATCATCACCTTTCCTATATTTACTCGTAACAGATGCTTGGCAACTAGCCTTGATAAGAGCTTACCATGGAATAGCAACAGCCACTTTTACACCTGTAGCAATGGCATTAGTAGCTGACATGTACAAATCTAGACGCGGAGAGATGATGGGACTATTTTCATCCGCCACTATGATAGGAAGATTACTTGCGCCCAGCATTGCAGGATTAATAATAAGCTTAGCTAGCTTCAACGAAGCATACATTGCATGCGGATTATTTGGAGTAGCATCGTTCATCGCACTATTCAACATACCTACATTTGACTTTGAAAAGAAGTATGATAGAGCGTTAACACGTAAGGTTTCAAAAGCAATATTCAGCAGTGAATTAATTGCTGCGAGCAGCATTATGGCTGTAACGTACTTTGCTATGCAAAGCCTAGAGACATTTCTGCCATTATATATGGAAGATAGAGAAATAGAACCATGGCTAATCGGTATTACATTTACAATACAATTGCTAATAATAACAATTCTAAAGCCATACGCCGGCAAATTGTCAGATAGAGTTGGAAGAATCAAGACAATAACTGCTGGACTAATAATTTCATCGGCTGGAATTATAGGAATATCATTTTCAAGTAATTATGCAACTTTAATGCTTTCAATAGCAGTATTCTCTGTTGGCGTAGCCTTTAGCACGGCTTCGACACCACCACTAATTTCGGAATTGGTTAGCGAGGAGGAGCGTGGAGTAGCTATAGGTGCAATGGAAACCATAAAAGATATTGGGCAAGCATCCGGTCCAATAATAACTGGTATCATATTGACTTATATGAAATTTGAAATCGCATTAGCAATTATAACAGCCTTACTAATCGCAGTTATACCTATAATTTACGTGAAAATTAAGGCAAGTAATAAAGTGTTAAACTAGCAAGTGCCTATTGTCATCGTCTTAAGGATGCTCTAAAATTAATTTAGTCATTATTTTATCTTCTAGTTCTTTAGGTAGTGAACAGCAAAATGGCAGGTATTTGGGCTTGAATGTTGAAGGTATTACAATCCTATCTAGAAGATTTTTGCTTAGTAATTTGAGTTCGAGTTCTTCGCCGTATTCACCTCTTGGCCTCATACATCCTAACGCAATATCAGCTTTTGGAATGATTTTACGAGCATACTCGAAAACTTTTATAGCATTATCAACCTCTGGAGGCTTTACCAATTCGAATGGCGTCCCTTTAACTTTCAATAATATTAGCATGACAACGATGTATGGATTATAACTCTTTAGCATTGAAATTAATTCATATTCACTTCTAATTTCACCATAATAAGCTCCTATTAATATGTGGGGAGCTATGAATGGTGGGCCATAGTTTTGAAGTGCTTTAAGTGTTTCTTCGACGGTTTTCCAGCTTGATTTTAAATTCATAACTTCAGTCATCGTCTGTGGGTCTAGTAAGTTTAAGTCTACAATGTCTACTCCTGCAGATCTCAAATCTTCAGCATAATTTTTGTCGGCAACGCCTACATGAACGCTTACAATTAAATCAAGCTTTTTCTTTATTTCTTTGATCGTTGGAAGGTATGCTTTTATTGGTAGTTTCCCCTTTTTCGTGAAGCCTCCACTTATTAGACATCCTACTATTCCATGTCTTTCTTTAAGCCTTTTACAAAGTGCATAAAGTTGTGTTGGAGTGTTTACGTGTATCATTTCATTTAGCACTTTCCCCTGGCAGTACTTGCAGTTTAGTGCACACCATGCACCAGTTATTGATATGGATGGGAATTTTGGCAATGGCTTATAGGCTTTAATCATCATTTACACCATGAAGTTCCATTTATCAGTCGAGTACTTCTCTTTAACTAGCTTCTCAGCAAGTTCTAATTCTTCGCTCGTAAGTTCGCCTCTAAAGAATTTTACGTTTAAAGCTTCTTCGAAGCCTTCTATCATTGCTTGAACCACTTCATCTCTGCTCACTTGCCTACCAAGTGCTTTGGAAATTGTAGTTACTCTTTCTTCAAGTTTCTTTACTCCTTTATCCTTCAACTTTTCTGGCACAACTTTTAGCGTAACTGCTAGTGTTGCAATGTCAGTGTTGTACATTAGTGTTCCGTGCTGTAACACAACGCCTCTTCTCCTAGTTTGAGCTGAACCTGAAATTTTCTTTCCATAAACTAGGACGTCATTTATTGGGTGGAATTCCGCAGGAAGACCGAACTTCTTCAATGCGATTACAAGTCCATTGCAAAATAACTCGTAGCTTTTTATTATGTCTCTGGGAGCGTTTTTTTGGCTTACTACTATTGAGTAGGTTATTTCGCCATTCTCATCATGGTAGACTGCTCCTCCACCAGTTATACGTCGTACTATTTCAATGCCATGTTTCTTGCAGAATTCTATGTTAACTTCCTCGTTAGGTGATTGGAAGAATCCAACTGTTACTGCTGATGGAGTGAATCTGTATAGTCTTAGGGTATTGGGAATTTTATCTTGAGATCTCAGTACTAGCATTGCTTCATCGATTGCCATATTCCAGTACCCGTCATATTCATTTAGGTAGATGAGCCTCCACTCATCCACTATAGTTCACCTAAAATTTGCTTTAATTGCATCTTTATTATATTAATATCATTTCTTGCCCATTCAATTGTGGGGTAGTTGTATATTGGCCCTCTTGGACTTTCATTGTAGAAGGGCCTGTTGCAATTTGGGCAACCTCTAGTAATGAAGGGTTCGCCGCTCTCTATTACTTCCTTTAATACATTCTTATCAACCAATATACCCGTTAACTCGCCATTTTGAAATGTGAAATCGCTAAATTTGGCGATGTCATTGGTGATTAGATAGTGGGCAAGTTGTATTGCTCTATATTTGGAAGGTTCGGGAGGGTGCAAGTTTTCTAAGGGAGTTCCTTCCATGGGTGTGAATGCAAATAGGCTTGTAAGAATGCCCTTTTCCTTTAGATTGGAAATTAACTTGAGGAAATTTTCATCAGTATCTCCAAGCCCGTAGATGAGGTGGCAGGTTACATGTCCTTTCCCGAGAGTTTTTGCTGATTCTTCAATTATCTTTAATGTTCGATTCCATGAAAATGGTTTTTTTATTTCCTCAAAAAGTTCAGGAGTAGCTACATCTAATCCTATTCCTATCCTTTCAACTCCAGCTTTTTTGAGAAGTTTAACATCATCTAAATTTCTTGGGTGGATTGAAACTGATATTGGTAGATTTACATTTTTAGACAGTATAGATATAATTTCTACTGCATCTTTTATCATATTTGGGTAGATAAGAGTTTGAAGGCATATGCGCTTGAAATACTTGTTTGAAGATAGTGCTTCTAATACTTTGTTGAACTTGAATTTAGGCCAATTAACCCTGGATAGATATTCTGAGCTCGTAGTGCTAATATTAGCTTGAGTACAGAAGCTGCATTGAGCTAAGCATTTTCCAGAGTAATAGGTCATGAGATATGCGGTTGTTGGATATGCTGCCATTTTAATTTTAGTTAGGCCGAGTAGTGCTGCAGTCCCTATTGAAACTCTAATGTATTCAACCACCAGATTATCCCCTTCCAATAGCTTTCATAATTGCTTTTACGAAATCTTTCGGCTCAATTAAGGGGGTTATTACATTTTCACGCTTGAAAAATGATTGTATGATTTGTATTAGTTTGGATTCGTTTAACTCGACACCTTTAAGCTCTTCTTCA
>QMRA01000103.1:0-4030 GCA_003649155.1 Thermoproteota archaeon
CAGTGTAGTGGCATCCAAGCGGCTTTAATGCCTCGTCAATCCTAGCTATCAGCTTTTGAAGCTCCTCAAAAGTTGGAGGCCTAGTCCACTCGAAGAAGAAGTCATACTCACCAAGTGTCCAACCACTTTTGCTAATCAGCTTCTGCACGTGAACTTGTGCCTCACTCAATGGTACATTAAGCACCTCAGCTGCATAATCAGTTAGAGGAACAGCCGTTCCTCCCAAAAAGTCGTAGAAAGCAACCTCTGGAAGTTCTTTAGATATTTCAACAGCAACTTTTTCCAAAGCCTTCAAAGCCTCAAGAATTGGTGGACCATAAATCTTAATGTAGGTCTTCACGTCAAACCCCAAAGTCTATTCTCAAACCCACGATATTAATGTTATGGTGCTAAGAAACTCATAATTTACGCACTAAACAACAATTCGAACATTTGTAGCAAAATAATGAAAATTCAATCAAAGTAAAAAAGAAGATAAACCAATAACCTCGAAGTAACGTCGCATTCGCAGCCTATAAGCAGAAAACCAGAATCATTATATCAACTTCAATTCTCAAGCCTCGAAAAATGCTTTGCTAAATGCTATATCTCCCAGAACAAATAAGAAGTATTGATGACATTACCATCAGGAATTCCGGGTAGAAGTAAGCTTCACGAAATTCTAGACGAGCTAATCCTAACTGCAACTGGCAAAGCAAAAGCAGACCTAGTGATTCAAAATGGAATATTAGTAAACGTATACACTGGAGAAATAATAGAGAAGATCGACATCGCAATTAAGAGGGATAGAATAGCACTTATCGGAGACGCAGCACAAACCATTGGGCCTCAAACAAAAGTTATCGATGCCTCTGGAAAGTTCATTGTACCCGGGCTATTAGACGGCCACATCCACATTGAAAGCACAATGCTCACACTAACGGAGTTCGCTAAAGTAATTCTTCCAAAAGGAACTACAGGAGTATTTATCGACTCACATGAAATAGCAAACGTGCTAGGCGTGAAGGGAGTTAAGCTCATGGCCGATGAAGCAAGAAGCCTGCCACTAAAAGTCTTCATATGCATACCTTCATGCGTGCCAGCTACAAGCCCAGAGTTCGAAACCTCAGGAGCAGAAATAACAACTAAAGAAGTTGAAGAGATGCTCAAGTGGGAAGAGGTTGTAGGGCTAGCTGAAGTAATGAACTACCCAGGAGTAATTAGAAGAGAAGAGCAAGTTCTAAGTAAAATTCGAGCTACAATTAAAGCTGGCAAAGTCGTTGAAGGTCACGCACCAAAACTTCACGGCGCAGAATTATGCGCATATGCAGCTTCCGGAGTATCATCATGCCACGAGTCGACTAGCAAAGATGAAGGCATTGAAAAGTTGAGAGTTGGAATGACATTGATGATCAGAGAGGGGTCGGCTTGGAAGGACCTAGCAGAAGTCATCAAGGCAATAACTGAAGAAAAACTGAACTCCAGAAGAGCAGTCCTCGTTTCAGATGACAGACACCCAGAAGACCTAATTACAGAAGGACATGTAGACCACCTAGTCAGAAGAGCAATTCAAGAAGGAGTGGATCCGGTAACTGCAATCCAAATGGCAACCATAAACGTGGCAGAGCACTACAACTTAGATCTGCACATAGGAGGAGTAGCTCCCCCAAGATACGCAGACATGCTAATAGTAGACGGCCTCGAGAAATTCAAAGTTTCAAAAGTAATTGCAGACGGAAAATTAATAGCTGAAAATGGCAAGTTAACAGTAAACATTCCAAAATTCAAATATCCAAACTATGCAAAAAACACCATCAAACTCAAAAAGAAAATTTCTCCGGAAGACTTTAAGATTAAGGCTAGAGCCCATGAAAAAGTGAATGTCAGAGTAATAGTAGTCAAAGAAGAAAGCGCCTTAACAAAACAGGCGATAGAAGAGTTAAAGGTCGAAAATGGAGAAGTCAAACCAAACTTGGAAAGGGACATAGTCAAAATAAGCGTTGTCGAGAGGCATAAAGCCACAGGAAATATCAGCATAGGATTCGTCAAGGGATTCAATTTGAAGCGCGGCGCAGCAGCATCATCAGTAGCACATGACAGCCACAACATAATAGTTGTAGGAGCATCCGAAGAAGACATGGCGACCGCAGTAAACAAGCTAGTTGAAATCGGTGGAGGAATGATAGTAGTCTTAAATAGACGCATACTAGCAATGGTGGAGCTGCCAATAGCAGGTCTAATGAGTAATGAAAACGCAGAAAAAGTAAGTGAAAAAGTTAGAAGTCTAGACGCTGCCTGGAGAAAGCTCGGCTGCAAAATGAGATCGCCATTCATGACGATGTCGATACTGGCCTTACCGGTAATTCCAGAGCTCAGAATCACAGATAAAGGACTTGTAGACGTCAAAGAATTCAAGATCGTCGACGTCCTAGTAGAAGACTAAGCCAACCCAACACGGAGCCCCCCAAAAAGATTAGAACACAGCAGTAGAAGACAGAAGTAACTGGCACAGCGAAAAACAGCTTATAGAGAGTATTGTACTCACCTGCATCAATAAGGATCAATGGGAAAAGCAGTAGAGACAAGTCAAACCTCTGTGGCGGGCTGACCCTAGCCCTCTTAGGAGGACTGTAGGACTTCTCATCTAAATCCAATCGGTCAGCAAGATCAACATTAAGCCTATAAACCTTAACTTTACCGAAACTCCAAGCCTCTAAAAATAACCCTCGAAAGTCGAATACCGAATAAATGAAAGGAAAGTGCACACGCTCAATCTTATCTTGAATTTTAAAAATCAATTCAAGCTCGTAATCACCTTGAGAAAGCGTGGGCGGAAAACTGCCAATCCACCTATTAAAATCGACCTTCATAAGCTCACCCGAATAAATTACCACACCTCTACGCCTCACATTAAACCTAATGCTCGAAATAGGCAAACGCTCAATAACTACAATCTCTGTGGAGTTAGTCACGTCATAAGCCATTGGAGAAGCTATAATGGCAAAAGGCTTTACAACCTTAAAGGGATTTAAAATTCGATACATTGGATCACTTGGAAGTAATAATAAATACGTAGACCTCCCAGTAGTTTTCTCGTAAGAGAGCATCATACCAGCCATATAAAGAGGATTAACTGGAATGTAGTAGCCAGTTCCATTTAGCATTATATTGGCATCATACCTGGTGTAGAGAGGAATGTAATAAACAACCCTCACACCTGCAAAAAATAAAGAATCATCTTCAAACACTCCATCCATACTCTTAATCGCAACAATAAGTTCCTCTGGAAGGCCAGATCTAATCCTAGAAGCGAAGGCAAAGTATATTGGTGCGAAAGCCGCAAATATAAAGCTCGAAAAAGCAATTAAAGCTAAGATGTACTTTGAGCGCTTCTCAGACGAAAGTCTGTCAACGACAAGGCCTCCTAAAACACCTACAGACGCAGCGTAAAATGGAAAACCAGTGAGGATAATGCGAATATCCCAAGAACCCGGAACAACACCAGATGCAATGAAAGTTGACAATAGTGAAAGAAGGAGTAAAGCTATATCACCAATTCGTGAAAGCAGAAACGCTAAAATTATCATAAAAGCAAACCCTACTAGGTGCTCATAACCAAACCTAACCTTCATTAAAACGTGAAATGGAGATTCAACAGTACTACCCACATAACCCAACGCTTTACCTACATCTATAGAGGTATACTCACTACTATAATACGGCGAAATATAGTCAGCAACGAAAAATGCAGAAATCATTATCAGAGCTGATAAAGCAGCATAGCCAAACAAAACCACGGCATCCACGTATTTACGCTCCCAAATCCGTTTGAAAAAGAAGTACAATGTTATTGAAACCAATATTGAGCCGGTAAGTCCAGCTGTAGATGTATGAGAGAAGGCAACGAGACAGCTAAACAGTGAGGCTAATAGGATTTTACGCCTGTCCATCGACTTCAACCCAACAAAGTATAGTGCAACCGCAACAGGCATAAAGGCTACAGCCGCAGAATTCTTCAGCAAGTGCTCAGCCATCCTCAAACTATACAATG
>QMRA01000104.1:0-4027 GCA_003649155.1 Thermoproteota archaeon
ATCTAGAATATATGGATTAACTATATATAAGTTGTCTCTCCACGCTTCTATGAGAAATTGGTGCAGGGTGTCTGCGGTGAAAATTGGACTTAAAATTACTCTAGTCCTCTTAGTAGTTGCAATTTGCTATACAATACTCTACTTTCAGCTATTTCAGCCTAAAACTACTGTAATTAGAATTTCAGGTTCAACAACTGTCTATCCACTGGCAGTGAAGTGGGCTGAAGAGTACATGAGATTGCACAAGGACATTAAAATTGAAGTTTCAAGTGGTGGGTCTGGCAAGGGCATAACTGATGTCTTAGCTGGACTCGTTGACGTTGGCATGTCGTCTAGAGACTTGAAGAGTGATGAAATTAATAGAGGTGCACTGCCCATACCAATTGCTTATGATGCTGTCATTGTTGTCGTGTGCATTAATAATCCAGTTTTAAGCGAATTGCAAGTTAAGGGAATTAAGTTAAGTATTCTAAAGGAGATTTATAGTGGCTTAGTATCCAATTGGGAGTACGTTATTGATAAAGACTTGAATGGTGATGGCTTCATTTCAATTAATGCTACACATGCAATTAACATTAATACTGGCAGTATTGAGGGGTATAGTGCTCCAATCGAATATGAAATTCATCCTTACACGAGAGCTGAGGCTTCAGGTACTGCTGAGACATTTGCTGAGAAAATTGGTATTGGTGATCAAGAGCTACTCACTGGCATTAAAGTTGTAGGTAATCCTGGAATGGTTGTTGCAGTTAGAGATGATAAATTAGGCATTGGGTATGTCAGCCTAGCTTTTGCTTATGGTGAAGCAGCTGAGGGAGTTGAGCCTATTCCAATAGACTTCAATGAGGATGGCGTTATTGATGAGGGGGAGAGGCTTGACAATTACGACATAGCTATTGAGAATATAGTTAATGGAAAGTACTTGCTCAGTAGAGCGCTGTACTTTGTAACTAAGCACAAGCCTACTGGAATGGTTAAGGAGTTCATTAAGTGGTGCTTGACTGAGGGTCAGCAATATGTTGCTGAAGTTGGCTATGTGCCACTACCGGAAGAGAAGGTGCATGAGTCCCTAAAGCTTATAGGCTAGGTGATATTTATGATTTCATTATACAATCGCTCTCACAGATATTTACTGGATAAGTTATTTGAGAAATTTCTGTTCATCGTCGCGCTCATTTCAGGCTTAATGGTAATTTCAATAGTCTTAATCCTACTTAGCCATGCAACTACAATACTAAATTCACCATACGTTTTCACTGTCTTCTCAGACTCGTGGCTACCTAGTGACAGTTCATTTGGCTTGTACCCATTTATAGCTGGAACTATTTGGGTTACATGCATAGCCATGATGCTTTCAGCTCCATCGTGCATACTCTGTGCAATTTTCCTAGCTGAGTATGCTCCCAAGAAGCTTAGGTCCACTATTAAGCCACTAATAGATGTTCTTGCTAGTATTCCTTCAGTTGTTTATGGGCTTTGGGCTATACTGGTGATTGTTCCACTAGTTAGAGATTATGTTGCTCCAACTGTGAGCTCTGCACTTGGCTGGATTCCAATATTCTCTTTAAATGTTAATGTTGGCTATAGTGTCTTAACTTCAGGCTTCGTCTTGGCAATTATGGTTTCACCAATAATAATCTCTGTGGCTGAGGAAGTTATTAGAGCTGTTCCAATGGAAATTAGAGAAGCTTCACTAGCTCTAGGTGCTACTAAGTGGCAAACAGTGAAGTATGTCGTTTTTAGGAAAGCTTTCCTTGGCATTGTTGCAGCCGTAATTTTGGGATTTTGTAGAGCTTTTGGAGAGACCATGGCTGTTCTCATGGTTTCAGGTAATGTTCCTAAAGCTCCTTCATCACTATTCGATCCATGCTGCCCGCTAACTGCCCTCATAGCTAGTAGTCTCGGAGAGATGATGTCATCTCGAACCTACGTTTCAGCACTATCTATTGCAGCTCTACTCTTGCTACTAGTAATTTTGATCTTCAATATTCTAGCCAGACTAATAGTCTTGAAGTTTAGTAGGGGGTGAGTGAATTGAATTGGAGGAAGTTTGAAGAAGAGCTTTTTAAGGCTTTAATGGCTACTACTATGGTTTTCATTATAGGTGTGCTCTTAGTCATCATAGTAACTGTAGTAGCTAAGGGCATTAGCTCCTTAAGCCTCTCAATGCTAATTGAGCCTCCGCGAAATGCAGCTCGGGAAGGTGGAATTTTAAATGCAATCTTGGGCTCGCTCTACCTTGCTAGTGGAGCCACTTTAATTGCTTTCACTTTAGCTCTTCCAACAGCAATATATGTTAACGAGTATGGTGGGAGGAGTAAATTTGCAAATTACTTGAGGCTTTCACTAGATCTTCTTTCCGGAGTTCCATCAGTTGTTTTTGGCTTCTTTGGCTTCATACTCTTCGTCTTATGGCTGAGCATGGGTATTTCACTCTTAGCTGGCATGCTCACACTAGCTGTGCTTGAACTCCCATTAATGGCTAGGAGCATTGAATTGGCTTTATCTATGGTTCCTAGCGAATTGAGGGAAGCTTCGTATGCTCTTGGAGCTACTAAATTTGAGACAATACTTAATGTTGTGCTGCATCAAGCATTACCTGGAATTATAACTGCAGTTCTTATTTCATTTGCTAGAGGGATTTCTGAAGCTGCACCAGTTCTATTTACTGCTCAGTTTAGTGACTTCATACCATACTCACTCTTTGCTCCATCAGCTTCACTACCACTAGCAGTTTACTTTTACATTTCATATCCATATGAGAGTGCTAGAGCTAAAGCATATGTTGCTTCGCTAATCCTGATAGTAATTGTCTTGACAATTAATGTTACACTTAGAGCTCTCAGTAAGAGATTTATGAAGTACATTGTGAGGTGAAAGTCTATGAGTAATTTTAATGGAGTAGTGATTGAGACTAGGAATTTGAACGTCTACTATGGAGATAAGCACGTACTTAAAGACATAAGTGTCCGCATTCCTGAGAAGCGAATAACCGCTGTTATGGGGCCTTCAGGGTGCGGCAAGACAACTTTCATTAAGTGCCTAAATAGGCTCATAGACTTGGTTGATGAAGCTAGAGTGAGTGGCGAAGTTCTATTTAGAGGAGTTAACATTTACGACTCAAATGTTGATGTGACTTACATTAGAAGGAAAATAGGCATGGTCTTTCAAAAGCCAAATCCACTTCCAATGTCAATTTATGACAATGTAGCTTATGGACTTAAAATTCATGGAATTAAGGATAAGGAAGTCCTAAACAAGATTGTTGAGAAGTGCTTGAGAGAAGTTGGCCTATGGGATGAAGTTAAGGATAGATTGAAGGAGCCTGCATCGAAGCTTTCTGGAGGTCAGCAGCAGAGACTTTGTATAGCGAGAGCATTGGCAGTTGAGCCTGAAGTTCTACTTCTAGATGAGCCTACGGCATCTCTAGATCCATTGTCAGCAGATAAAATTGAGAAATTGCTGCTTAGACTTAAGAAGCAGTACACTATAGTTATTGTGACTCACAATGTACATCAAGCTCTGAGACTAGCTGACTACGTCATATTCATTTACTTAGGTGAAGTTGTAGAGCATGGCCCTTCACATGAAGTCTTCATGAAGCCGAAAATGACTATAACTAGAGCTTTCATAAGGGGAGACATAAGTTAAGCCATTGACTCATTTCCTTGACTTGATGTTTCTCACCGAATTATATTCATGTTATTCTCTAGTTATATTCAGATTCACTGTTATCGTTTTCTTCTCGGAGCAAAATAAATGACCGCGTACTTAACAAACTTTATAGTTTTCAATTTCTCTCCTATGGTCTAAAAGCTTCTAAGGACTTATCTCCAGTTTGACTATGAGGATCAAATAAGCTTGCATTAAATTAATTATAAAAGTTTCATTTCAACTACACCCTATGTGCGTAAGAGGCTCACATAAAACCCTGAAGTATATGTTCCCCATAATTTGTATTTGCCATGTTCAATATTACCATAAAATATTATTGGCATAACTTCACCTTAAATAAGCAGTCATCTAA
>QMRA01000105.1:0-3990 GCA_003649155.1 Thermoproteota archaeon
GTATGATTCTAAGAAGAAAGCTTTTACGTTAAGAGCTCTAGCTTTAAGCTTGTCCTTAGCTATTCTTTATACATGTATAAATGGTTATCTTGGAATAAACTTTGGAATGGGCTTTGGATTTGGAGCAGTAACCATAGTTATTGCATATGCAGTTTTGCACAGGCTTTTTGGAGGCTCTAGTAGAAGTGAAATTTCAGTTATTCTCATATCAAGCTCATCTCTTCTTACTGTTCACTTTATCCTCGGCTTCCTACTTTACCTAATTGAAAATTCCCCTTCAGTTAATCTTCCATACTGGTTGGCGCCTCCACGAGATGTTGTTATTAGTAAAAGTTTAAGTCTAGGATACTGGGTCACTCCAATATCTTTCATAGTTCTAACCCAGATTTTCAGCTCCATTTTAGGATTGATTTTCAGCATAATATTGAGCGGCGAGTTTTTGAAAAGTAAGCGAATGATATTCCCATACACAGCGATTTCAGCTTCGTTGATTGACTCTTGTTTTAAGGGTGGAGCGGCAGCTAAGCTTGTTGGTTATTCAGCTATTATCGGTCTTGTTGTAACTATTCTTCAATACTCTGCTTCGTTCATTGGATTCAACTTGACAGTTATAGACTTGACTCCATATTTGCCTGAAGGCTTTATTTTCGCAATTTCCTTAAGTATAGCATTTGCAGCTGTTGGTTACATTATTAGTGCTAAGGTATCCCTAAGCTTGTTTGCATCTGGCTTAATTACATACCTAGTTATTGCACCGTTTTTAGTTTTCAATAAAGTTGTCGAGCCATCGAAAAATGTTATGGAATTTTACAACAACTTACTTTTCAGTTTTTCAATATCTCCAGCTCTTGGAATCATGATTTTGGGAGGATTCAGCTTATCAGCTTTAATGATCATAAAAAGTAAGTTTAGCAAGGTTAAAAAAGAACCTAACTCTGAAGATGTCTCGCTAGGATACCTGCACTTGTATAAAGTTCTTTGGAGAGGGCTGATGGGAAATAAGAAGTACTTTATCTTGACATTACTTGTAGCTTTTATTATACATGCAATCGCCTACTTTTTAAATCCATTCTACCCTTTACCACCAATCATATCTCTACTATTCACCATGTACTCATTCTTTCTAGGCAGTTTCATCGAGTTAGTCATTTTAACTAAGATGAGCGGTGAGGCTGGAATGACCATGGGTATGAGTTCAATAATTCTGTATGATCTGCCAATTTTCAGCACTGGATATCGAGGTTATACTGCATACTTAGCTAATTCAATGCTGAGGCCATCTCCATGGGTTGCGCCTGGAACAATTTGCTATATTAGATATAAGGATAAATTCGAGCTCAGCGTTAAAGATATAGTTAAAGCTAAACTCATAGGCTGGATTCCAACCCTATTTGCTAGCACAGTTTTCACTATAATATTCTGGAAGTATATTGGCTTCGGCACTCCGCTCATGCCAGCAATAAGTCTACTGCAATCAAAGGTTTACTTTCAAATGTTAGCTACTGGAAATATCGTGGGGACAGTTGACCCAGCAACTTTCATTGCAGGAGGAGTAATTGGAGCTATTCTCGAACTACTAACTCCTATCTCAATGATTGGAATAGCCATGGGCATGCTCCTTCCTCCACACTACATCGTGCCATTTGGGCTAGGCGGGTTAATCAGGCTATATACCGATAAGAAATATGGTACAAAATTCTTCGAGGAAAAAGGGAGGTTGATAGCGACTGGAATTATGACGAGCTCCATAATAGTTCAAGTGATAATGTCAATATTATCTTCAAGCATTTAAACGTACAACATGCAAGTTAAGTTCAAACAGCCCTTTCAAATGAAAAAGTTTTTAAAGGACATTTTACCATTTTTGAGCCGAATCGGAGGATGCGACATGTCGAAGTCCAAAAAATGTGCTCATGAATGGATTAGAAGGCCTAAATACATTACTGACAAGAAGGGCAGAATCATCAGACTAGAGTATTATTGGGAATGCAAGAAGTGCGGAATTAAAACCGACAAGAATCCATGGAAGAAATAGTTTTTATCACTTTAATTCTCACAGCGATAGTAGTTTAAGCATCTATTCTCTTAAATCTAATTATGACTAGGCAAGTAAATGTCCTTTATGTTGGTGATGGCGAGTACATTTCAAAATTAGTTGTCAAAACTGTTGGGTTTTACGTTATGGGCGAATGGGTCGAGAAGAGCAATACTTGATTAACGCTCTTACATCTGACAGCTCTATCAATGTCACTCACATGACCTCTCATGAAGCTAGAGCGCACTTTCCTAAAACAAGCGAGGAGCTTTCATCAAAATTTGACGTCGTGATTTTAACTGATGTTACAAGTGACTCAATTATACTTTACTCAGACCTATACAGTGTTCCTATGGGTCCAAACAGGCTGAAAGCAATTGAACAGTTCGTAAAATCTGGTGGAGGATTGCTTTTAATTGGTGGTTGGGCTTCCTTTGGGTGTTATATGGGTCAAGCTAGATATCATGGAACGCCAGTTGAAGATGCATTACCAGTATTAATAAAGGATAGAGATGATCGAGTAGAAGTACCTGAAGGCTTCCGATTTAAAGTCGTAAAAGAAAGCCACCCAATAATGAAGGGAATACCTTGGAGCAATGCAGACTTCCTGCTTCTCGGATACAATAAGTTGAAATTAAAGTCAAAAGCTGAGCTCTTGGCTGAGTATAATGGCGATCCAATAATAGCAGTATGGAAATATGGGTCAGGAAGATCAATGATATTCGCCTCTGACTGCGCTCCACGTTGGGTAGGTTCATTCATAAAATGGTCGTATTACTCGAAATTTTGGATTCAAGCTGTCAAATGGCTAGCTAAGCTAATGTGACTCCAGATACGATGTCCACTTATTTTGTTAATATCCTAGCGTATCAGCACGCTGAGCGCCTAAATAATCAGCAGTTAATCTAAAATTTAGTAGTAAAATGAAATAAAATATATTTTAAGAAAAGAATCATTTTTATAATTTCTTTAATTAGTAAACTTTAAACTTTCATCTACACATAAATTTATGGTGCTATGACCATAAATTTCGACATAATTATTCGCGATGGAGTAATTGTTGATGGAACAGGCAATCCATGGTTTAAAGCTGATGTTGGAATTAGAGATGGAAAGATAATTGCCGTTGGGAAATTGAAAAGTTGCAGCGCAGATGAAGTTATATATGCAGGTGAACTGATTGTTTGCCCCGGTTTTATTGATGTCCACAGCCACTCTGACTTTACTCTACTCGTCAATCCCAAAGCTGAAAGTAAAATCAGACAGGGAGTGACGACTGAAGTAATAGGAAATTGCGGCTTCTCAGCAGCACCAATTACAAGTGAACATGCTAGAAATTGGGTTTCAAAAAGGTTGTCTAGGTATGGATTAAAGCCTACTTGGAGTACTTTTAGCGAATACCTTGAAGCTCTCGATAAGGTTGGCTTGTCAATAAATGTAGCTTCACTGGTTGGCCATAGCACGATTAGAATGTGTGTCATGGATTTTGAAGCTCGAGAGCCAAGTAGAGATGAGCTTTCTGAAATGAAGTCTCTTGTAGCTGAAGCTATGGAAGCTGGAGCATTTGGCATGTCAACTGGACTAGTTTATCCTCCAGGAAGATACGCTAAAACTAATGAGATCATCGAGTTGTGCAAGGTAGTTGCTAAATATGGAGGAGTTTACGCTAGCCATATCAGAGGCGAGAGAGAAACAATCGTTGAAGCCGTGCTCGAAGCAATTAGAATTGGAGAGGAATCTGGAGTTTCAGTTCAAATTTCTCATCACCCCGCAAAAATTGGCGGTTGGGGCAAATCGAGAGAGACCTTAAAGCTGATCGATGAAGCTAGAAGTAGAGGCGTAGATGTCACTTGCGACTTACATCCATACATTGCTGGTAGCACTGGCTTAAGCTCAATATTGCCTCCATGGGCACAGGAAGGAGGACCACGTAAAATCATGGAGAGAATTAAGGA
>QMRA01000106.1:0-3927 GCA_003649155.1 Thermoproteota archaeon
ACTACCAGCGGCCAACGCCAATCCACTAGAAATGAAATCTCTACGGCAAGAAGACTTTAGCCAAACATAGCTTTCACAATCCTCGCAGACTAGGTACAAATTACTGATGCGATCTGGATTGGATATCAATTTGATGGCTGGACTTACATCAAGTCTAAATGCTCCTAAAGCCCTCTTAGCATCATTAGGAGGGCGGACCTCAACGTGCATGTGCAAGTCAGACCAGGGGTAAAAGTAGCCTGAAACCCAAAGGTCACCAATATAATCTCCAAGCGAAACTCTCTCGCCAGGCTCAACTTTAGGCTTAACATGAAGAATCTTGAAGACAGCATCCTCTCCAACCTTGATTATGGTGAGGTAGTCAAATCCATCAGCATCACTCCTAAATCTAGGGCACTCAAACCTCTCAACCTCCAAAACTAAGCCCTCATCAGCAGGAAAAAGAGCCTCCAAATCAGGAAAGTAAATGTCAATGGCAGATGAAGACTTGTGAGCAGGGTAAGGACTGTTGAAAAAGCTGAACCAGCAGCTTCTCGGAACTCTTATTTCAACACCCTTGCACTCCGCAATCGTGACGTACATACGCGCCACCGACATTTAAGGTCAAATGCGTTATTAAGTGCATCAGATGAATAACTATTTAAGGTAAACTTTGAATCGTAACGTATTTATTGTGGGAAGCCCACAGCTAATAGCAAAGATATTCGACGTTTAGCATAGGAGGAATCGACTATTGACGATAAAACCTATAATAGTTGGAGTTGGAAGAACTACATTTGGAGAGCACTACGAAGAAAACCCCGAAGAGCTAATTGAAGATGCAGGGCTCAAAGCCCTAGAATCAGCAGGCATAGAGAGGAAAGACCTAGACGCAGTCTTCATCGCAGACTACTTCCTCCAAGTAACCAACAAGATAGGCCTAGAAGAAGGATTCATCTCAGAGCTACTTGAAATAAACGTTCCAATGGAAACCCTACGATCATTCAGCTCAGCACTCACATGCGCCTGCAACGCAATTGAAGCAGGGAGATTCAACATAGTCCTCGTAGGCGGAGTAGAGAAGATGACAGACAGACTCGACAAGATAAGAGACGACTTAATGATGCTAGGCGACCCATGGAGCTACTACGCAGGAGGAACCTCAGAAGCATTCCACGAATTAATGCTGAGAGAGTACGTCAAGAAGTACGGGATAACTGGCGATGAGTATGAGAAGCTGATGAAAGCACTAGCATACATTTCGTCAAAAAACCACGAGTTTGGAGCTGTAAATCCACTAGCACACTTCTACGGAAGAAGGTTCAAAGTCGAAGACATCATCAAGATGAGGAAGAGGCAGGGAGGCATCCTAGGCCTATACGACTTCGCTCCAATATCAGATGGAGCATCAGCAGTAATACTAGTGAACTCCAAAATAGCCAGCAAAATAGCAGATGAAGGCCTAGTAGTAGCAGGAAGAGGAAGTGCAACCGACTACATATCATACTTCACTAGAGAGGAGAAGGTTGGATTCAAGTCGACTAGGAAGGCGGCGGAAAAAGCATTTGAAGAGGCAAATGTGAGCGTAAAGGATATCGAGCTAGCAGAAGTCTACGACCAGTCAACCCTACTAGAGCTAACAGCACTAGAAGACTTGAAGTTCCTCGAAGCTGGAAAAGCGTGGAAGGCAATTTACCAGAGCTATGAATCTGGAAAGCTCACCTACAACATCGATGGAAGAGAGCTATATGTGAATACAAATGGAGGACTAAAGGCAGACGGCAACCCACTAGGAGCAACTGGAGGAGCACAAGTATGCGAAATCTACATGCAACTACTAGGCGAGGCAGGTGAAAGGCAAGTAGAATTCAGAAGTAAAAACCCGCACGCCCTAACCGTGGAGCTAGAGGGATTTGGAACGAAATCGTATGTCCACATCTTTAGGAGGTGGAAAGCATGAGTTCAGAGCCAATTGAGAGGAGAGTAAGCTACATTTCAGACCGGCTGAGAGGAAGCGAGTGCACCATATGCGGGAGAAGGTACTTCAAGCCAAGAGACTACTGCGGGAGCTGCGGGAGAAAAAGCTTCGGAAAAATGAAGGACATAGACTTCTTCTACTCTAAAGGCGTCTTGGAAGTGTGCACTATAATTAGAGGAGCCACAAACAGGTTCAGAATGCTTGCACCATTCATCTACGGAATAGTTTCATTTAATGGAGTAAAAGTTCCAGGAAGATTAACCGACTACATACCAGAGGGAGAATTCAACCCCGAAGAATTCGAGGGTAGAGAAGTAGTAGCTAGGTTTAGGAGGAGGTACTCAGCTAGGCTTGAAGACATAATCCCAACCTCATCACTCACATTCACATTTGCAGACGAATACTACCCATACATGGAGTATAAGGTGGAAAAGCCGAGCGAGTACTCGGATAAGCCTGGAATTGTAGGCTATGGACTATACACTTCAAGGTTTAGAATTAGAGAAGGAAGAATGGAGAGGTCAGTTCCATTCCTAGATGAAGACTCAATAACAGCAGCAGTTGAAGCAGGAAAAATAGCCCTAATTCAATCAGCACTAGACAGCAAACTCATAGGAAAAGTGTATGTTGGAACCGAGTCAAACCCATACGCAGTAAAGCCAATAGCATCAAAAGTAGCTCAAGTTCTAGACCTAGGCGAAAGCCTAGGAGAGGGAGTTAGAGGAGTAGACGCAATAGACACAGAATTCGCGTGCAAGGCAGCTACAAGCATGTTCAAAGACGCAGCGTCGCTTGCAAGCTACATGAAAAGCATAGGTGAAGACTTCTTCGCAATGGTAATAGGAGCAGACAACTCCCAAGCAGCACCAAGATGGGCTCCAGGAGGAGAACTAGACTTCTTCGTAGGATTTGGAGCCGCAGCATTCATAATCGGCAATCGAGACGTTATAGCCGAAATAGAAGGATGGTACTCATGCACCTCAGACACGCCAGACTTCTGGAGGAGAGACGGGCAGAAGTACCCAATGCACGGAGGAAGATTCACAGGAGAGCCAGCATACTTTAAGCATGTGATCAAAGCCGCCAAAGCGCTAATGGACAAGATGAGGCTAAAGCCAACCGACATAGACTACTTCGTACCCCACCAGCCAAACGCCAGATTCCCACTAAAAGCAGCTAAAAGGCTGGGATTCAAAGAAGAGCAGTGCCTACCAGCACTAAAAGTAGTGAACTTCGGAAACCTATACTCAGGCTCATCACCAGCAGGACTAGTAGCAGTACTAGACATCGCAAAGCCATACGAGAAAATCCTACTAGTAAGCTACGGATCAGGAGCGGGAAGCGACGCATACCTACTAACAGTGACGCCGAAAATAGTGGAGAAGAGGAAGAGGACAGAGAAGTTCAACGTGAAGTGGCAAGTGGAAAATCCACACCTAAAGTACATCGACTACAGCACTTACAGGAAGTTTAAAGAGGGAATCTAAAAAGTAAGCTCACCCTGCTTCATAATCAAGTCAACCGACGGATACGAGAACCCTGCGAGGCCGTGGAGGAAGGCGCCGCCACTAAGGCACATCATACCTCCAGTGCTAATGATAATCCTATCCAATCCATACTTCACTATTTCTGCAGTAGTATCACCGCCAAGGAATATCAAGCCGCTCCCAGCAATCCTCTTAGTCAAAATAATCCCATGATTATAACCCCTCTCGTAAACCCCTAGCGGGCCGGCTCTAATCCTAATAGCCTTCTCCTGAAGCTTCTCAGCATAAAGGTCAACTGTCTCCATGCCTATATCCATGATCACACCATTAGTCTTGCTCAACTCGTCTATTGGAATCTCCTTATTCTCACCATTCTCCAGAACCACGAAGTCAACTGGATGGTAGACATTGAACTTCCTAACAAGCATCCTAGCAACCTCAAATACTTCAGGAGAAAACTTCTCCTCCAAGAACCTGTTATTC
>QMRA01000107.1:0-3917 GCA_003649155.1 Thermoproteota archaeon
ATCCCACCCAAACCCTTCTGGACCTGTATACGATTCGTAAGGAGAAGGGCAAAATTGACGGATTAAAAATTGCTTTGATAGGTGACTTAAAGTACGGAAGAACCGTTCACTCACTTGCGTATGCTCTCTCAAATTATGATGTTGAAATCTTTCTAGTAGCTCCTCCTCAGCTTAGGATGAGGAAGGAGATACTGGAAGATTTAAAGGAGTCTGGAATTCGGGTTAAAGAACTTGAAAATATAGCCGACATAATTGGTGAAGTAGATGTCCTATATGTTACAAGGATTCAAAAGGAGCGCTTCCCTGATCCAAGTGAGTATGAGAAGGTTAGAGGGTCTTACAAAATAACTCTTGAATTGATCTCTAACGGTAAACGCGACTTGATAATACTGCACCCTCTGCCTAGAGTGGATGAGCTAGATCCAAGAATTGACGCGACAGATCATGCAAAGTACTTTAAGCAAACTTGGTATGGCTTAGTGACAAGGATGGCGCTTCTCGCACTGTTATTAGGTGCTGCGGAGTAGGGTTAAATTGCGTACTTCACTCTCTTAGCGTACTCTTCTACTAGGACATCATAGACGTTCACGACTTTAGTGTAGTGAACTATATTTCTTAATGATCTCCCGCAGTTTAGGCACTTAACTTGAAAGCCTCCAAATAGCTTCCCACACCACTTACAGTAAGTCCAATCTCTAGTAAAAGTGAAAGCACCTAACTCTGTGCGTGCTACAATGATCCTTAAGCACTTCATCAGATACTCTACATCTGGCATTGGCTCTTTCAAGTATATGTTTAGGCCATGCCCACCATCGAGTTTCTTCTGGAACCTACTTTCGATGATAAATCTCCTGCTAAGCGGCACCTGTGCATATAGTGGAACATGCACATTATGGGTGTAAAATAACTCTCCTCCAATTTTTTCCTGAACGTTTTTCAGCCCAAACCTTGCAATATCTGTTCTAAGAAGTCTCTCACCTACTTTTTCAAGAGATATGCAGGTTACTTTCCAACGACCCCTCCTTCTACTTACTTCTCTTGCCATAAAATCTACGATCTTTTCAGCAAATGACAGTGCATTGACGTCCTCGTATAGCCACGACCCAGTATGAATTTTTACAGCCTCAGGCAGTCCTACATATCCAATGTTGCAGGTGGCATGCTCTAAATGGTAGTATGGCGATCCTCCATCCCGAATGTTCAGTAGCGGTAAATGCTCTTTCTCGATCTGCTTTTCAATTAATTCACGCTTAACGTTTAGGGTTTCAATTGCAAGAGAAATTGCTTTCCTAAGTCTTGAGAAGAACTTCGTATCGTCTCCATTTGCCTCTAATGCAATTCTAGGTAAATTTATGATAACTGTATCTAGGCATCCGGTTCGGGCCAGAAGGTATTTCGAGTCTTCGCTTTTTTCAGAGTCCAGTCTGGAAAGGTCCCATCCGTAACTTACCTCTCTAGTTTGCCATTCTGCATTTAAGTTTATGAAATAGGGAGTAGTCCACCTCGTAGTTAGTTTACAGATTTCTTCTAGAATTTCCTCGTAGTCTCTGTTTTTGCTCAGCATCTTATTACAAATTTTAATTATCGGAAGTGGGCTGATGAATGGTTTTCCAGCTGAATCTCCTTCATACATGGCCTGTAAAATAGCCTTAAATAAGATCAAAGCTTCATCAGTGTAGTCACCATATTTTTCTTCGATATACTTTGGTGGGGTGACTGTTAAGCCAAAAGCCAGGGGAAGTATGTTGCCTCTTGAAGTTATGGTCTGATTTAAATGAAGCAGTGCTTCGCCTATCGCTTTCTTAACTTCTTCTAAATTCAAGTTTGACACGTACGGGGCGAATACGTAGTTTATATTATCTATTAGCTGCCCAACTGCCAAGTTGCTCTGCATCAAATGTGCAAGTCTAATCGCGAATAGGAGTGCTGCTCGAAGACTTTTCGGTGGTCTGCTAAATGCAAGTGATAGTCCTGCACTTTTCACCTCAAAGCCATTTTCCAAAAAGAAAGTCAAGTCGTGGTGAATCGTAGCTGGACGAAGCATCCAGTAATTGGTATTACATACATGTATTATCCCAGATAGATGCGCATCTGACACCTTTCTTGGGAGCTGCTTAATCAAAGTATACTCGCTCATAACCGCATCTCCAGTTGCCGCATGCACCTTATCTGGGAAGGTAGGTGCATAATGCTCTCTTTCAAGTAGTCTCTCTACATCGTAGACGGGTAATCCTAATCTAGTCATCGAGTGGCGGTAATCCTCTAATCCTTGTTCTAGCAATATTGCATTTACAAACTCTCTAATTAGAGGTGCAGTTAAGTAGCTTATTTCAAGCTTTAAGAGCCTCTCCTCAGCTTCTCTAGCAATAGCTTCAGCTATCTTTTTAGGAGCATTAGCCTCCCGCCTTAAAGCTTCAACAATTTTCTTTCTCTCAAATGGCTCCATAGTTAAACTTGAAGTTCTAACAAGCATACGTCTAGCTTTCTTCCTACTAATCTCCTCAATTTCCCATATTAATTCTGCCATAATTTTCCCAACATCTGTAAGTGCATATTTTCCTGATGCGGGAACTGTAGTCACGAGCCCAGCTTCAACTAACGTCTTTAAATGGTAGCCAAATTTCCCAGCATCAGTACGAGGAGACATGTTAAGTTCCTGCATTAACTCGGTAAAACTGAGCTCGTCACTCCTACTCAACTTCTTAAGTATTTCAATTCTTGTGGTGTTCGATAGTGCTCCTAAAATTCTCTCAGCAGAAATCCTTGAACGCTGCGTAAGCTACCCCCTTATACTAATATGCGCCAATCTGTTTTTACCGTTTTGTTTCATTCTATGCTTAAACTAAAGTTTTTCAAGGCATGAAGCAGCTTTTCAACTGTAGGCATATACGAAACAGCAAGAGGTATTTGCTCTATTCTCGCCAACTTAATGGCAAGGGAGTCTACCTTGTCGGTTCCATGTATGATCACTGCAGCTGGCTTTATTGGATTTACTCTCACAGCAACCATTGGAGACCTCCCCCTAGAAACTTTTGTAAATATCAATGCCCTCATTGAAGTGGTGCCCATAAGCTTCATGAAATCTGCTCCGGAGAGCATTTCGATACACTTTATGCTGTCAACAACAGTATATCCGAAGATTTTTCTGTCTCCGAGATGTTGGCAGGCGATAATTTCTGCATTGATCACTTGACAGAGACCTTTAATGGATACTGGCTCAGAGAATTCCTTCATATCTAAAATGGCTTCTGTAGGCATGCTCATTATTCTGGAAAACTCTCTCAACACCGGGCTTCCTCGATTTTTGTCTATAACTAGCAATGCCTCAACAAATCGCTTAATGAATTTAGCTCCTGGAGACCGTCTTCTCCCCCCTTCATAGTCGCTTATGACCGATGGAGAAACTTTCATTACATTGGCCAGCTCAACTTGTGTAATGTCAAACAATTCTCGCCATTTTTTCATGGCTACCCATGGTTTATCTGATAGAACTATTTCTCCAGCAACTTTCCTAGCTAACTCTTCTTCAATAGACATTACTTTCAACTCCACGCAAATCTAATCTATTCTAGCATTGTAAAGCATAAAAGTGTTGAGCGTTAGTCAGCAAATATTTAAACGAGGACTTTTCTTTTTCTTTCTAGGAGTCCGCGCCAGCTAACTACTGTGGGGCCGTAGGCTAGCCTGGAAGGCTGCGGGGTTAGAGCTCTGCTCCCCCAATGGGTCCCCGTGACCGGAGTTCAAATCTCCGCGGCCCCACCACCTAAAGAGTTTTCATTCTTAACTTTCTGCATGTACTCCCGATACTCTTTTTAAGTCTATTTCAAATGCGGCTACAGGGTTTTCTAGTTTGAAATTCTCCAAAACTTCTGGATAAATCTCTCCAAGAATTCCAACTACGTCATTGTATACTCTTA
>QMRA01000108.1:0-3900 GCA_003649155.1 Thermoproteota archaeon
CCTTAAGAGATCTCTCAACGCTAATTCATCCGCACTTTTCACTTCAACTACGCCTAATTCGGCAAGCTTAAGAGCAATCCACCTTGGAAGTTGAACTTCCATACCCTCAGTTCCCAAATCTATCCTACTTCCCCCAACTTCTATTGAAGGCCTAGCATCTCTAACGGTGACTTTAATCAAGCTATTATAATACTTAACTTTAGATGCTCTTACTATTTGGTTGAACATCTGAAACACCGTGCATTTTCATTTACTTCCAGCAGAGTATTAAGTTTTAACACGACATAAACTCACTGCGAGGCGGGGTAATTTAATATGATTGTTAAAGTTCAAGGTTAAGTTGGTGGTGTAGCTAATGCCAATCGACGCCACTATGATGCTCTGGACTGAGAAGTACAGGCCGAAAACTCTAGATGAAGTTGTCAATCAGAAGGAGGTCGTCGAGCGAGTAAAGCAGTTTGTTAAAACGAAAAATGTCCCTCACATGCTCTTCGCCGGCCCACCTGGAACAGGCAAGACAACAGTAGCCCTCGCACTATCTCGCGAGCTGTACGGCGAGAATTGGAGGCAAAACGTCTTAGAGTTGAACGCTTCTGATGAGAGAGGTATTCAGATAGTTAGGGAGAGAGTTAAGGACTACGCTAGAACTATGCCTATCGGTGATGTGCCCTTCAAGATAATAATCCTCGACGAAGCCGACAACATGACTGCAGATGCTCAGCAGGCGCTAAGGCGAACTATGGAGCTCTACACTAGAACCTGCCGTTTCATATTGATTGCAAACTACTCGAGTAAGATTATTGAGCCAATACAGTCTAGGTGCGCCATATTTAGATTTCAACCTCTACGAGACGAGGACATAGCTGCGAGGATTAGGTACATTGCAGAGAAGGAAGGCGTAGACTTGAGGGAGGATGGACTTAAAGCCATACTGTACGTAGCTGAAGGAGACTTGAGGCGTGCAATAAACTCTCTCCAAGCTGCAGCTGCTCTTGGAGTAGTAGATGAAAAGGCTGTGTTCAGAGTTGTTGGAAGGGCAAGTCCAGTAGAGATTAGAGAGATGTTGCAGCTCGCTCTCAGTGGCAATTTCATCAAGGCTAGGGAGAAGCTGAGGGAGCTCATGATTGCTTATGGGCTTTCAGGAGTTGACATCGTAAGGCAGATACATAGGGAAGTGTTCGCATTAAAGATTCCCGAGGAAGCTAAGGTTAAGCTTGCAGATAGGATTGGAGAGATAAACTTCAGAATGGTTGAAGGGGCAGATGAAGAGGTGCAGCTAAGCGCACTACTAGCCTACTTCGCGCTCTTCGGCGAAAACCTGAGGGGTAGTTAATGAGCACAACTGCAAATCTGTGGATTGTGAAGTATAAACCTAGAAGATTTTCTGAAATAATTGGAAATAGGACAGCTATTTTAGAGTTCAGAACATGGCTTGAGAAGAGGCTTAAGGGCGCTGATGTGGAGAAAGCCGCTTTCCTCTGGGGGCCTCCAGGTGTTGGAAAGACTTTAACCGTTGAGGTTGCAGCCATCGAGTACAACCTTGAGCTAATCCAGATGAATGCCAGTGACGCTAGGTCACGTGAGCGAATTAGAAGAGTCTTAGGAATGGCTTCTCAATACCTTTCTCTAGTTGGAGGTAGGAGGAAGATCATCCTAGTAGATGAAGTTGATGGAATGAGTGGGACTGAAGATAGAGGAGGCCTAGCAGCTGTTATAGAGCTCATCCAGCAATCTAGGTTTCCCGTCGTATTGACAGCTAATGATCCATGGGATCCGAGGTTTAGGCCGCTTAGAGAATTGTGCAAGATGATCAGGTATGACCGAATTAGAGTTCCAACTCTCGTTTCATATTTGAGGAGAATTTGCATAGCCGAAGGAATAGTTGCTGATGATGCGGCTTTGAGGATTATAGCTCAAAGGTCTGATGGTGACGTTAGATCTGCGGTTAATGACCTTCAAGCAATAGCTCAAGGTAAGAAGAGGCTCATGCTAAGCGACGTTGAGTGGCTAGCATATAGGGATAGACAGTACGGCGCTTTCGACGTTTTAAAGAACATATTTGCAGCAAGAACTTGTAGGGCAGCTAAAGCTGCACTAGCTTCCTCACTTCTCGACTATAATATGATTTTCCAGTGGATACATGAGAATCTGCCACTACAATACCCTTCACCTGAGGACCTCGCGGAAGCTTATGATGCTCTGTCGAGGGCTGACGTGTTCTTAGGTAGAACTAAGCGTACCCAGGCATGGGCACTTTTGAGCTATGCTTTAGATCTGATGACGGCAGGCGTGTCAATGGTTAAGAAGGGCAAGTACAAATTTACGAAGTACCAGTTTCCTCAACGGATCAAAATTTTAAGTCAAACTAAGGATATTCGAACTACAATGAATAGTATTTGTTCTGCTATTGCTGAGAAGTGCCACATTTCAACTAAAGGAGCTGTATCCGAGTACTTGCCCTACTTGAGATTTATATTCAGGGTTAACCCGGAAATGGCTGCTGGTATTGCAAAGTGGTTGAAGCTTGATGAAAACATGATAACATTTCTTGCTGGAAGTTTCGATAGGGCTAATGAGATTATTTCGTTGATGAGGAAGAGGAGGAAGTCCACTTAGATATTTGCCGTGCTTGTTCCTTCATTTCTCTTAATAATTTTTTGAAATCAACTAGCATTACTTCTAGGAGTTTTGGTGTGAGTTTTTGTTGCTGAAGTTCTTCTGTTAGGGTTTTCTCCACTCTTTTAGCTGCTTCTGGATTTACAGTGAATGCTATTGGGTAGAATGCGTCAACTAGGAATAGTCCTTCGGGAGTTGCAGGTTTTATTCCTCTAGTAGGCGTGTGTGAAGGATTGAGGAGCTGCTTGAATTCCTCTAAGCTCATCTCCCCTAATCCGACTTGAAGAGTTGCAGTTACTGTTTTCCTTATGAGTCCTCTCGCGAAGCTTGCTCCGTAAAAATCATACTCTAAGTATTTATTGTCTATTTTCCTCGCCTTAGCCAAGTAAATTCTCCTGACGGTTGTCCTGTTTGCTTTGTAGCATAGGTTTTTGAAGTCGTGGACGCCTATTATGTATTTTAATGCTTGATTGACTTTATCCAAGTTTACTCCGGGGTTTTCAACTATGTACTTGTAATGCCTGTATAGCGCTTTTCTCCTGGCATTAAATTTTTCGGGGACTTTGGCTGTTGCCCATAAGGTTATGTCGGGTGGAAGTTTATTGTTTACTTCATTCAAATTAAGCTCTGTCTTCGCATTAAATGCTATGGTCTGTCCTATTGCATGTGCTCCTCTGTCGGTTCTACTTGCGGCGGTGTACTTGGGCTCTTCACTTAAAATGTTTAGGCTGGTAAGTGTTTTGATTATTTTTCCTTCAACTGTTGGGACGTCAGGTTGCCTTTGGAATCCGTAATATCTATATCCTAAGTAGAACACCTTAACTGCGTATCTCTGAGCTTCCAATAGGGCTCTCTCCTCCTAGCAGCCGTTACGAATAGCCTTTCAATTTCATCTCTTGATGCTCCTCTCCTCATTTTGGATAAGATATCTACTAAATTATCATTTCTCATTAGGCATGGCTTTAGCTTTCCATCTGCTGTCACCCTCATCCGCGTGCATGCGGCGCAGAAGCTTCCATCCTCAATTGGCTTCACAATTTCAACTTCTACTCCTTCTGGAAGTAAGTATTTACGCCTGTTTTGCATGTCCTTTCTAACAATAACCTTCCGAGCTTTTGTGCGCAACTCATTCTCAATTTGTTTTAGGTCTAAGTGGAATTTATCGTAGATTTTTCGGTCTATCCCTACTGGCTCTAGTTCGATTAGTTGCAAGATTACCTTGTGGTTCTTTGCAAATTCTATCATGTCCTCTACTTCGCTGTCATTTACTCCCCTCAAAATTAC
>QMRA01000109.1:0-3896 GCA_003649155.1 Thermoproteota archaeon
GTATAGTGAAGAAAGCAGCATCTCAAACATTTACTATTTTAAATTTACTTAAAGTGCTTAACTTAGAATTTCTGTTGATCGTTCAACAGCAAACTGCTTTTAGACACCCGCTCCTTAAGCTCTCTAGACAATTCAGATAACTTGCTCTTCAACAACTCCAGTTCAATTAAGACCCCTTAACTTTGGATAAAGCACTCAATGCATTCGTAACTTCTTTAACTCTTAATGCAGCTTTCCTAACATCTGGGAGAACTGCAAAGTCCCCCATCAAAACCCTATTCATTGATCTTCCAGCTTCCGTTAATATTCTATTCAAGCTTTGATCTCCACTCTTAGTTAGCTCTTGAACCCTACCCCCAATACTTCTAAGCTTTTGAAGTGATTCTTTCAGCGGTTTTAAGCTAACATTAAATTCAGACTCTATCTTTAAAGTGGCTTCAAGAACTTCAATAGCATATCGCTCATAATTTATAAGGTATAATCTCCGCATTGGCTAGCTCATAAGTTGCTAGTCCACCCAAGACTGCAACATCCCTAACTACCTCTAAATTAATGTTTTCAGGCGTGTCAAGAGGAGTGAATAGGTACTTGAACTCTCTCCATGAAGTTTCCAGGCAAATCAACAATAACTGTTACGCTATTAATAGGGACATCCCAGTCAAGTTCAACTGCAAGCCAGTCAATCATATTTTGACTTTGACTCGGAGCTGTAATTGCACCATAAACTCTATACTTAATAATCAAAGTTAAATTGGCTGGAACTAAAACAGGGCTGTGCTGCCAATTAATATTAACCTTATCAACTTGATAGGTTATTTGATAATTTAGTGATAAACCTTCAGCACACTCAACACCTAAAACTTCAATATCGTCAATTCCAGTAAATGGAATAGATCTCCAACCCTTACTAAAAATCCCATTAATCAAGTTGAATTGAATTTCCTCAGTCATGTCAAAAAAGCCGCTGGAGTAAACCTTAATGTGCACATTTATGTAATTCACTTCATAAATCTTAAAGTCACACAAAATAAGGCTACCATAAAATTAAGACAATGCTAAAATAGGTAAAATGATGAAAAATGAAACTAAGTAGCCGCATTTCTCACTCATTTCAATCCTAATTTACGAAGCGAAAATCAGCTAATAAACTTGTTTGTATTAAATTAATTGGTGCTAAACTTGAAAAATAAAGCCATGGAAGTTAAGGGAAAAATATACTTGTCAAGAGAAGGTTCAAGACTAGTAGCAAATGGAGAACTCAACATCTACAGCCAATGGATAAGGAAAGTTGAAGGAAATCCCACAAAGGGAAGTATAGTAAAAGTACTAGATTTCCAAGGAAAATTGCTAGGCAAGGGATTCTACGAAGACATTGGAGCAATAGGAGTCAGATTATTGAGCTTCGAGGACGAAGAACTAACACTCCAAACCATAATCGACAGAATAGTAAAGGCAGAAGAATTCAGAAAAGACAAGCTGAAACTAAGAAGCTTCTACAGAATTATTAATGCAGACGGAGACTTAATGCCTGGAATAATAATTGATAGGTATGAGGAAATAATAGTCATTCAAAGCAGCAGCATAGGCTTCGACAAAATACTCAAGCCACTTGCGCAATCCATAATGAGAGAACTCAACGCGAAAACAGTGTATGTTAGAAATGATCAGAGATCTAGAAGAGAAGTTGGACTAAAAGTTTGGAGAGGAACATTAGCTGGAGATAAAATTACTAGGACAATAGTGCTGGAAGGGGAAGTAAAATTCTACGTAGATGTCGGGAAAGGGCAGAAAACAGGCTTCTTCATAGATCAAAGGTGCAATAGAATTGAACTTGAAAAGTACTTAAGTAAAGGAGACAAAGTACTAGACCTTTACAGCTACACAGGAGGATTCGCAATTCACGCCGCGCACAAGAATGCAAAAGTGGTGATGGTTGAAGAATCAGGGTACGCTGTAACAGAAGCAAGGAAAAACGCAGAACTAAATGGTGTGCAAGATAAATGCAAAATAGTATGCGGGAGAGTTGAAGAATACCTAGAAAAGTGCGATGAAAAATTTGACGTAGTAATTGCAGATCCACCAGCACTAATTCAAAGTAGAGATAGGAGAAAAGAGGGATTGAGAGCCTATTTGAAATTGTATGAAGCAGCTATTAAAAGAGTTGAACATGGCGGTTTGCTCGTCGCCTCAAGCTGCAGTTACTTCATCAACGAGGAAGAATTCATGAAAATACTATGGAGAGCATCTAGAAATGCAGGCAGAATACTCAAGCTAATAGGACGAGTAAGAGGAGCTTCACCATGCCACCTAGCCAGACCAAGAGACAAGCACTTGATGTATTTAAAAGTAGCATTTGTAGCAGTCAATTAACCACAAAGTTATAAGATTAAAGTCAGAAATAAACTAAGCCAGGTGAAAGAAATGACTGAAACTGAGCAGCTATTTGACGTAAATGAATTTTGGAAGTTCAAAATGAGAGTAGGATTAATTAAAAAAGCTGAACGAGTGCCTAGGACGAGGAAGCTCATTAAACTCGAAGTAGACTTCGGCGACGAAATGAGAACAGTAATTGCAGGTATTGGAGATCAATACGCACCTGAAGACCTTGCAGGGAAGAAAATGATATTCGTAACAAACCTCAAGCCTAAGAAGATAGCTGGAATTGAAAGTCAAGCTATGCTCGTAGTAGCTGAAGACGAGCGTGAAAGAGTCTACTTAATAACTTTAAGTGAAGAAGTTCCAATTGGAGCTAAAGTCTGGTAAATTTACTCTTTCAACCTCCACCTATCAAAATCTCGCTCAGTATATTTCTCTATCACTCTTTGAAAAGCATCCTCTAAATCCAATCCATAATAGTTCGCAATGCAAATTACTGCAAAAATTATGTCAGCCAACTCTAACCCAATATCCACACTACCCTCACCCCTCTTCTTCCTTTTCGGCCCCTCCACAGCATTGATTTCTCTAGCTAACTCACCAACCTCCTCAACAAGAGCAGCAAGCATTGATAGAGGAGGCCAGTAACCTCCACCAAGCTCCTTAATCCAATCATCAACAATTCGCTGAGCCTCACTGAAAGTCAAGCCGCCAAACACCTCAGACACCACCAAAAGATAAGTGAATAAAAGTGCTAATTACTTTAACTAAGAATTTTAACTAAGGAAGCCAACTGCGCAAGAGACCTTCGATCAACAATGAAGCTTTTAGACCTCCACCCGACCTTTAATTTAAAAGTGGAATTCTCAAAGTCAATCCAGAGGCTCTTAATCTTATCTAACGGTATAAAGTAGCTTTTCTTCCTAGACGATACAAGCTTCTCAAGCCTACTCGAAGAAACAATGCAATTAACATCAAATCCCTTATCCAAATCAACTTCACTCATGAAATCTTCTGAAGCTAAAGAAGCTCCTGCAGCTACTCCAGGCAAACCAAGAATAGCTGCTGCTATTAAGCCTCCAATTATAGTTTTGCATAAAAACCACAACTTACGCCTCCTAGGAAGGCAATCCCTAACATAAATCAGCGCAATTCTCCTATCAGTAACAATAAAAATGTAAATTTTATATCCGAAATAAGTCCACCCCTTAGAGATAGCTGGAAATATTGAGATTATAGTTTCTCTACTCAATATACTCACCAAGAGGCAATCAAACCTAATAACTCTCATCTAGATTAAAACAAAATGCAATATAATATTTGCTAAGATGAAGAGCAACAGTACTCGAAATCATCATGATCGTTAGGCATGTGGAAGCAGCTCCTTAACTTCAATACCCCTCTCAGCTAAGTTATGCATAAGTTCATCATACACCTTCAAGTCCATTCCAATGCGCTCAGGCGGGACAAGCCCCTTACCAGAAATTCTACCTTCCAAAAGCATTTTAGCAATTATAGAC
>QMRA01000110.1:0-3844 GCA_003649155.1 Thermoproteota archaeon
GCTTCCTGCATCGCAGGTAGCAGATTTAAAGGAAGTGGCTGCTTCGCAATCTGGCACTTGGACAGTTGGAAGAACATGGAATCTAAGCTCTTCGACAGATTCGGTAAACGTTGGAAATTTTCCAAGCGAGTATCCTTTGCCTGCTTCGCAAGTTAGCGATTTGAAGACGGTTAGCGTAGATAATTTTCCTTCAGAGTATCCTCTGCCAGCTTCGCAGGTTAGCGATTTAAAGCAGGTAAGCGTAAGCGATTTGACGAAGGTCTCAACCATCAAGTCTGTAGAGGCTACTAGCGCTGGCACTACTGCAGTATGGACGCCAGCGAGTGGCAAGAAAATCAGGGTTAAATTTTTGATGGTTTTCAATAGTGGTACAGCCAACAATACTGTGGATTTAAGATTCACTACTACGGGTCAAGCAAATTTCAAGGCTACGCTGGCTGCCAACTCAGGATATACCATAAACCTCATCGGAACGAATTGGGAAGGGGGAACTGATGAGACACTTTATGTGAATCTAGGTAGCGATGGAACGATAAACGTAACTGTTATGGGCGAAGAGGTTTAGTTTAAATGGTTTCAGAGACTCGATGGTATAGGAATGAGCAAGACACAGTAAACGGACTGACGACTTACTTGCTCGCTCTGAGCAAGATAACCAACGGTACTTATGCTACTGTAAGGACTACTAGCCCTTTCTTACCCGAAGGTACTAGCATAGGGATTAGGGTTTGGGTAAGGCATAGCGATGGTACTGAGACGGAAGTAACCGATGGCAGCCCTGTCGCAGTCTCAACTCTACCAATGGGTAGTAGCATCACAACAACTTCGAGCACGTGGGATTGTCCTCAAACTAGCTTGGCAGAGACGGATTCGATAGTAGTAAGGGTTTATGGTAACGTACCAACTTGGAAGCTAATAGAGGAGTTTACGACAGAGGTACTTAATGCTGTCTCTCTAGACTCTGCTACCTGGACAGTTTATTATACATGGTCGACTCCCTGGAGTTACAACTGGCTAACAGGAAGGTACACCTGGGGAATCAACTTTTATTGGGACGGTGATTATGAGTCTAGGATTGAGAACTTCAGCTGGAGCGCAGCAGTAGTAGCTCCGCTTAGGATTATTATCGGGGATTCGATTGCTAGCATCATCAAGTGACGGATTTCAGGTTTTCGCTAGCAAATTTTTATGTAGAGTTAGGAGTTGATTGGAGATGAGAAGGTGTAGCAAGTGTGGGGTTGAATTAGCTGATACCTCGCCCCAGATATATTTTAAGGGAAAGATATATTGCATCGAATGCTGGCATTCTTTAGGTAGCGAAGGCTGGCAGGATTAGCAAACTTTCCAGCATGAAAATTCGCTAGCAAAAAAGTGGAATAAAGAGGATAAAAAAATAAACAATAAAAGATAAACCCTAGAATTTAGCATCATTAACACCAAAACCAAAACTACTAGTAAGCAAGCGCGACACCCACCGAAAGTTTTTTATATTTGTTTTTTCTTATTATTTATCAGGGTGATAGTGATGCCAATACTGAAGTATGAGAAGCTAGAAGAGATGATTCAGCAAATGAAGAAAGACGGCTATGTCGAGCAATTCACAACCAAAATCCTACATAAGTACATAGCTAAATTCTTCGGACTAGGCGAAGGAACTAGAAGAAACATACACAAGGCGATGGCAGAATTGGACATAATAGTACAAGTAGGCCCAGGAATGTGGAAATGGAAAGAGGAGGGAAAAGCATGAGATTCGAATGCAAGTGTGGATATTGGTGGGAAGTCGATGACAAAAAAACCAGCATGCTAAGTTATTTTGATGGTTGGAGATGCCCACGCTGCTTTAAACTGCATGTTTGGGGTGGTAGACGTGGCTGAAAAGAAAAAGGAAGATATAGAAAGAGGCTGGCTCGACCCTGAGCGAGTACCCAAAGCATTCTGGAGAGTCTGCCCTAACATCTGCTTCGCAATTCGCTGTCCATACTGGAGCAAATGTTGGAAACCCAGCGAAGCACCAAAAGAGGAAGCTGAAGAGAAAAAAGAGGTAGAGGAGCATGAAGGAGAGTAAAGAAATAGTAAAGCTACTGAAGAATGAGAGAAAATATATCATGAAATGCCTAAGAAGCCGTATCAAAGCAGCAAGAGAAGACCTTAAAGGTGGAGGTATAGAAATAGCGATAAACGACCTATTAGGAGCTCTACATTGGCAAGCTGAGATAGACTTTATAGACTACATTCTAAGGAGAATTGAAGAGGCCGATTAGCATGAGCTTAGTAGAAATTCCTAACGGCGTAAGGTTGAACGCAATCCAATATCTAGGTAAGCTAGTAAGACGATGCGAAGCAGTAATGAACAACCCAGCTAAATACTCTAACCAAGCTAGAGCCAGAGCAGGTAAGACTTACAATATAATATATCCCTTACTCGAAGCACTCAAGAATCCTATTAAATCTACTATCGAAGCGCAAGAAAAAATAAAACAGGAAAAGGAAGACTTAGCCTCTAAGCTTAAATCCCTAGAGGCTGACCTGGAGAACCTGAAAGTTATCGTTAAAAAGCTAGTGGCCTACCATGAAGGCGAAGTCTAGTGTTACACGTGTAACATCTTAGCCTTACTTTTTCCTTTTTTTTATGTTATACGTGTAACAGCTGATTCTATTCCTCGCTAACCCATCTCTCTATTGCATCTCTTAGCCCTATGAATCCAAAGCCCGTTAAAATTAGCTGAATGTCTCCCCAGCTTATCTGCCATCTCCTTAGAATGCTTCCAACGCCTATCAAGATTAGGCCAATTCCTGACCAAAAGGTTTTGCTTCGCCAGGGAAAGCTCCCCATACTATCCACCCAATAATTTAGTTAGAATTAGGGTTAATAAAGGTATCGTTACGAATAGGTTGAGAAAGATGAGTAGCTTAACCTTACCTTCCAACCTTCCTACTCTCACAGCTAGCTCATACAATAGCAAGTCTGGGTTTAATCCTTTCTTTTTCATGCTCAGGCCTTCCTGTAGGTCACAACCAATACTATGCCTGTTTCGTTAGCAGCTATCAAATCGCTTGTATCACTTCCTAACTCAGTCGGGGTAAATGTGTGTTGATGCTCATAGAGGTAGCTTATTCCATGCGAGTGAGACGAAGTAGTGAAGGCCTTAGCAGTATTTTGCCCACCTGAACCTGCAGAAGCATATTGTACTTGTAAGTTTCCTACATGCGAAACGCTATCTGTACTAACCTTAGAAGTGGCTAAGCTTACTCCTTCTGGTAGAGTAGTTGAATCAACTCCAGCAGCCTTATCATACCTAGTACCGATTTTCCTTATTTTCACAGTTAAACTAGTACCCGCTAAGCTCACTAGCTCAGCATACCTTAAAGGGTTTTTAACGAAAAGGCTTACGTAATTCTCTGACTCAGGAGCATAAGAAAGAGTAACTGTCGCTTCGCCATTCGCATCAGTATTAATTGTGAAAGATTCAACTATACCCAAAAGCCTAGTCGAGGCTAGGCTGAGCGTTATTGTCATGGTAAACACCTACTTAGTGGCCAGCCAATAAACCGTAGCATTCTCTCCTGAAGCACAGATTAAGTGAAGCGATTTGAACTCTAGGTTTATGGACAAGCTAGAGCCTGCAGGAATCTTGAAGTTGTTGGTAGTAGCCGTAGCATCGAAGTTTACGTAGACGGGATAAGGCCCATCATTATATATAATGTGTGAAGTGTAGGTTTCGGTAAGCGTAGTAACTGTTTCAGTATCCGAAGCAGAAATTTTATTCTGTACAACGCTAGTAGCAGGAGATACTCCGCTTACCATCAATTTACCTGCAGTATCGCAGCGAAGCTTAAGCCA
>QMRA01000111.1:0-3839 GCA_003649155.1 Thermoproteota archaeon
AATTAATATAACATCGTTATGGGTGATGTAATGGCTGGAGCCTCACACACCAACGGCTTCTTTGGACATATTTAAAGAAAGCTGGCTTCGACGGAATAATCATAATAGGATCAGCTGAAAAGCCAGTATACTTGCGGATACATGATGGCAAGGCAGAAATTAGAGACGCATTAACTATAGGTGAGGGAGTAATAAATCTCGAGAGAGTTATACATGTAAAGCTAGGATTAACACCAGAAGACGACATACATGATGTAGGTCCAAGATTCCAAGAGCCACCACCAAAAGGCCCTGGAAAAATAAACACGTAAAGTGAATGGTAAAGGAATACTACAGATTAATGGGATGGGACGAGAAGAAAGGTAAGCCATTGAGATCAACTCTACAAAGATTAGGTTTAGACTTCGCAATCAACCCAAAAACTCTATTTTATTTTTCAAAAATTTAAAAAATATTGGATTAAGGGAGCTTTTATGCATTTTCAACGCAGTTTAAAGCCGCAGTTAGAGCAGAATCTGTCGGTTGGCTCAACTTCAGCACCGCATTCGGGGCAGACATTTAATGCTTTAGCAGGCTTCTTTCTCCGCTTTTTCCTGCCCTCTCCAAGAGGAACGCCAGATTCAAGTATGCTCTTATACTGGTCGGACTCAATCCAGTTTTTAACTTCCTTAGTCCTCAAGATAAGCCATGGATGAGTCAGTTGAACACCATAGAATATTTTGTAAAGCTTCGAAAGCTTGTCTTCTGAGAGCATCTCAAATTCCTCAGCCTGTCGAAGTATTGCTTCAACACTAACTTCCTTCCATATCTTCTCTACAGGTGCTGCAAGCTTCATTAAGGCTCTAATAGCAACATTATCATTTTGAGCAGCTAAAAGTCCAGCTCTGTCAGCGCTAAACTCAGCTCTTCTACTCCAAGCAAGTAAAGCTAGCTCTAAACCAGTACCAAGTAATCGCCCTATACCTAAAGTCATTTGCCCAATTGTAGCGAGAATCTGAGAAAGGTATAGAGCCATAGTCATGTAAAGGACGTGGCCACACTTGTAATGTCCGAGCTCATGTCCAAGAATAAAGCGAAGTTCATCCTCATCTAATACTTCCAAAAGTCCACTTGTAATCACAACAACTGGCATAGTAAAGCCTGTAGTATATGCATTTGGCCATGGATTTCGCTCAACGAAAAAGTCTGGCGGAGGATCAATATCGAGAACCTCACAGCACTCCTTATATATCCTCCACAAGCTCGGGCACTGCTCTTCAGAAACCTTAAGACTATCAGCGAGAAGCTGCATCCGAATAATCCTTTCAAGCCCTAAGTTCATTATCTGCTTTGTAAGCCAGTCAAATCCCTTAACCTTCTTTACAGCCTCTAAAGCCTTGACATCAGCAGGATGCTGAAAATCCTTAGCACTCAAACCTGGAAAGCAAAGTCTTACTCTACTTGAAGCTCCCAATCCTAAATCCTCCAACAATTAAAACTTTTTCACATAAACCTCTTAAATAAAATTTTTGCAACAATGAAATATCATAAACATTCTTCATCAGTACAATAAATTCAAGAAGCACTCACAGCTGGTCTGGTTCTAGTCGCACTACATCCTCCAGCTTGTCGAAATGCTTGTCATAGGAAACTATCGCGTTAATTCTAAATTTTCTCATGGTACAATAAGCTAAAGCGTCATCCAGGTCTAAATTGAATTTTTCCATATATTTTGTAGCCATTATCCTATCAAGGATAGATAGAAAGTATATTCTCAAACCCTTATACCCAAGCAGAGATGACAAGAAAACTCTGATTTCACTTGGCTTCTTACCGTAATTTTCCATGATTACAAGTATGCTATCTATGTGGAAATCAGTTGTAACTGCTTTAATAGATCCATCTTTAACCTTAGTTAAGAAATGCTCACAATCGTCAGCATACTCTTGGTCTAACTGAAGCTCCAAGAAAATGTTGGAATCCACAAAATAGGTTTGAACACTCCCATTAGATTTTCTTAGCTCTAATTTGCCGCGCTTCATGTTGAAGCTCAACCCCACTCTTCCTCACATGCTTTAACATACCTCTAACTGCTTTGACAGGATCTTCAGGAATCACAACTTCCTTCATAAATGACTCATGCTCTAAAACCCACCTCCTAATAGCATCTTCAGCAGCTTTACTTAGTGAGCCTCGCCCGAAACCATAAACTTCCATCGCTGCTCTGCGAAAACGCTTCTCCAATTCTTCATCAATATATACCTTTAAACCTCTCATTTTTGTCCCTAAATACCTATAGTTCTTTAGGTATATAAATTATCTCAACCCAACTAAAGTAGCTCGAACTTGCGCTTTATCGATTTTAAGCGGAGAAAGTATGGTTTCAGCAGCTTCAACCAGCATTTCAATGTACTTTTCAGCATCATAGTAGCCGGTCACCAGCTGAGCGGCTTGGACACGTGTTAATTGATTTTTACTTCTACTTCTAACATGAATGTAGCCTATTAGATCGCCAACTTCAACTTCATAGCCGTGCTGCATTAGTTGAAGAGCAGCTGAGACATGCGGGAACATCGACGAATACTCTCTTGGATCTTTATGAAGTGCTTTATAGACGACTAATTTTTCAACTGGAACTCGCTTCTCAATTAAAGCCTTAACAGCTTTAGCTAAGACACCCAAAACTCTATCTACATTAGATGCAACTTCGCTCAAATCTTCAGCGTCAAATAGCGTCTCCATCATCCTCAATTGAACTTCCTTAACGTACTCGGGGTAATCATACCTCCTAGCTTCAATACCCTTAAAGCACAACTCTCCACTCATCAACTTTCCAAAATACCTCTTAGTAGCAGACAGCCCTGAATTCGTTTGCTGCGGTAGAAATGCTATAAATTTAAACCAATTTTCAATCGACATCGGCAGTCCAGTCTCATCAACTATTAAGTTGCGCAGCTCCTCATAGTCTTCAAGCTTTGCGCCAGCCTTATGAACGTAAATTGAATCGACATCCGCATAAATTACCTCAAATCCCTCTTCTTCAGCTACATTTAACGCGTCGATCAAGATTTTACGTGAAATTCGATTTATCTCCTCGAAGCACTTTACGTTGGCGAACCTATTCCATGAGCATCCAGAGTAGCCGTAAACTACAACTAGAACTGCCTTAAGCGCCTTCTGCCTCTGATAAGCATAAATCTTCAGGTTACCTTCAGGCAGCGTCTTAGCCAGCCTCTTGAAGTGCAGCCTCCTATTAAGCCAGTACTCCGTAATTTCAGCCAGAAAACCTCTTGGCTCACGAAGCACACTTCCAACGTCAATCACTGTCTCGTAGGAGATGTTATGCTTAACAATGATGTTTGGATATTGAGAGTCGAAGTCCAATTGACAAACATTCTCATACACACCCACTTTAGGGTTGAACGTCAATCCACCCTTGTCAGCCATGTGAAATTCACTTAAACTCCTAAATGCAGTACTCGGACTCCTAGCAACTGGAAGCAGCACATTCCTCCTAATAGCTTCATAGCACTGCCTAGAGTCAACAAGTCTACCGACAGGCCAACCGACAGCCAACTCCGGCGGAAGCATAGAGTAGTTGCAGAGCTCTGCAATTCCAGCCAAGCCAAACTCCTCAAAACATCTTAAGTCAAGAACAACTCTACCATTAAAGTCAACCCACCTACCCTCAACAGCTAGACCTCTACTCAAACTCAACTTTAAACCATTAGCTTTAGCTCTCTCAGAAACGTAGTTAACAGCAAATTTAGAATTCGGAATTAAAATGAAGTCCGGGTCAAAGTTACGAACGGCCTTCTCAAGCTCAACTAAAATTTCACCCTCACATCCCTCTAACACAA
>QMRA01000112.1:0-3835 GCA_003649155.1 Thermoproteota archaeon
TCCATAGCCCACATAGAGTATTTTGTCTGGTGCTAGTGACTTGAGCACTTCAGGCCTATTAGTTGCAACTATTAGTGTTATGTTGTTATTGCGGGCTATGGATGAAATTTTTCTGGCAACTCTTTGTGCTGTGAGGACATCTAGATGCGCTGTAAACTCGTCTATTAAGAGTACGTTTGGCTTTTCTGCCAGAAGTGATGCTATCTTTGCTCTTTCTTTCTGTCCAGTTGAGAGTTCTGAGAATCGGGCTCTATAGAAGATTGCATCAGTCAATCCGCTAATGTTCAGTACTTCTATTGCTGCTACAACATCTTTTAGCTTGGTGTACATGTGTTCTAGTAGAGGCTCATCATGAAAAATTGGCTCAACTTCTCCGGGGAGAAGTGCTGCTACCTTTATGTTGTCTGGGACAACGATTTCTCCTGATGTGGGAACATATTTTTCACCAATTTTTCTCGTGGCTTTTCCAATTATTAGTCTGAGGAATGTTGTTTTGCCTGCGCCTGATAATCCTACTACTGCAACTACTTCTCCAGGATTGATTTCTAGGTTGACATCTCTTAGTACGTATCGTTGAACAAGCCTTCTCACTACGCCGAATGCTTTAAGCACTTCTTGAAGTTCGGCGTCTAAAGCAGATATGTCAAGTGCGCTAGAATATATTTTTGAAACGTCCTTGAATACTATGGGCCCACTGATAGGCTCTATACCTCCATACCTCGGTCTATACAATTTCCCTCCATGTTTTTTAGCATGAGGATCTTCTTTCAGGAATTTATCTATCCTCGCTTTTGCTTCATCAGTTAGTGGAAAGTAGAGTGCGGGTCTGCCGCTTGCAGTATACCAAAGGTATTTGAATCCTATTCTTTCGAAGAAGGGGTGGTAGCGTGCCATCATTGCTATTGTTTCAACTAGATGCTTTCTCTTTCGCATTTCAGGTATTCTCCTCTCCTTGATCCACTTTACTGCCATTTTTACTGCTAGCATCCCAAGTCCATCGCCTCTGTAGTCAGGGTGTATGACTACTCTAGCAATTCTCGCTGCTGCCGTATTGCACCTCTTCAACGCTTCTTCCTTAACTTTCTCGCTGAGCATGTAGTATGCAATGCTTCTTCCATGAACTTCGGCTAACGCCCTATATTTTTTGATGAGTTTTCTCATTAATTTCTCGGGCCAAAATGTCGGGTAGATCCAGCTTCTTGGGAAAACCTTGCTTCTAATATCTTTTTCAATGATCTCAGTTCCGTCTTCAACTACTTTCCTATGCATTAAAGGTACTGGAGGATCGACTCTCACATAGCCAACAATTCTCGGTTCAAAAGGCTTTCTATCCAGAATTTCTAGAACTAAAAATCTAGATGCTGGCAGTGAGCCTTTAATTGCTACTAACTCAGCTTTCTCTCCTCCCTCGCATTCTGGCTGAATATTACTTTCAACTATTCTCCCGTCTGGACATCTCCATAATGCAACTAATTCTTTTTTGGAAGCGTAATGATATTGCTCTAATTCAACTATGTCCATGTAATCTTTCTCGGTTTTAGCTTCTCTTGCTAAAATTTTGTATGTGTATAAGATCTCGCCTCTTACTGGGTCACGTCTAGGATATTCATATTTTTCCGCGTATAGGGGCCAGATTTCAACTTCTCCAACTTCATCGGGTATTTTCGAGGTTTTCGGTTCATAAATCTTGAATATTTTAAAATTCTCCCCTGAAAGTTCACCTTTAATTTTCTCAGCTTCAATCTTCAATTTATCTCCAATGTTGATCCACTGAATAATCGTGCCTAAAAGCCAAACTCTTATGAGCCTTCCATTGCTGCTTTTAATTTCTAAGAAACCTTCCTTCCACCTATACTCTCTTCCCGGGGTGCTCTTGTCAACCACATGACCTATTATTTTTTCCAAAATTTAGCCCCTTTATGAGTGTAGTGGTAATTCTTTAATTAGTTTTAGTATTAACAGTTTGAAGTGACATGTCAACTGAAAAGAAGATTAGAGGGCTCATCATAAGAGAACCATATGTTAGGTTGATAGTTGAAGGAAAGAAAACTTGGGAGCTAAGAAGATTCAATACGAAGATTAGAGGTTACGTAGCGTTAATGTACCGCGGTAAATTATATGGTTTTGCAAGATTAAATGACGTTTTTAAAATGAAGGTTGATAAATTAAAGAAATACTATTCAAAGCATTTAACCGAGAATGTAGCTATAGATAAGTATGCTAATGATAAAGCGGAGCTATACATTTGGATCTTTTCAGATCCAATTAAGCTTCCCAAGCCAATCGACATTTCATACCCTAAGGGTGCTCAAGTGTGGGTTAAACTCAACTTGAATGAGATCTTAAGGAAAATTAGGAGTGAAGGTTTCATCGATATTGCAGTTAAGCTTGAAAACCTTTTGATGAAGGTGAATTAGCATTTTATCATAACTTAATCTATAATAATGTACATTCAGTGTTTGCTTTTAGTAAATATTTAATATATATTTAAGCATAAATTTTCTTGGTGATTGGTGTTGTCTGAAACTAAAGAGGAACTTATAAAGAGATTGAAAGCTGAAGGATTTTCTGATGAGCAGATTGAGAAGATTCTAGCTGCACTTGAAGGTAGAATTGCTACTCGTCAGGTTGTTACAAGGATTTCTCCTACAGGTCGAGGTGCGTTATTTAGGTTGAAGCGAGCTTTCTACGCTATAGTTAATTCTGAGAAAGCTGATCGACTGAAGTCTGCTGAGTTTTGGAAGGAATTTGCTGGTAAGATTGTGGAAGCTAGTACTAAGCATGGTATTCAGGATAAGCCATGTAGGATAAGAATGGAGTATGCAATTAAAGTTACTAGTGAAGGAGTTAAGGTGGTTAAGCCTATTGCTGCTACCATCGAAGTATATGACAAAGTTGAAGAGGTGAAAGTTCTCTAGTCTATTGCTTTAGAATTACCCCTACTATTAAGTCGTTAACATTTGTACCTGTTAATCCTGTTATAATTAGGCTTTTTCCAACTGCTTTAAAGAAGTTATATGAATCATTGTCCTTAAGATAGGCGTATGGGTCAATATTCATTTTATTAGCTATTTTGATTGTTTCTCCATCTACTATTGCTCCGGCCGCGTTAGTTACCCCATCTATGCCATCACTGCCCATGGCTGCAACAGCTATTCCTCTAAGATTTTTGATTGTTAATGCTACTCCTAATGCAAATTCTTGATTTCTTCCTCCAATTCCTTTTCCACTAACTTTTACGGTTGTTTCTCCTCCTGCTATTATTGCTGCTGGAGGTTTGACTGGATTTCCAGAGGATACTGCCTCCTTAACTATTGATGCGAAGGCTTTGCCAACATATCTTGCTTCTCCTTCTAATTGTGATGTTAATATTATGGGATTTAATTTAAGTTGAATAGCTTTATTTGCCATGGCTTGTAGTGCTTTCAAATTACTTGCTACAATTAGATTTAATACTTTATAGAATATTGGGTCGCCCGGTTTCGGGGTTTCGGGGACTTTACCTTGCAAACCCATTTGAATTCTTCTTCTAATACTTTCTGGCACTTTGTTCCAAAGTTCATACTTTAATAGTACTCTATATGCATCGTGAAATGTAGTAAGGTCTGGTGCAGTTGGCCCTGAAGCTATGGAATCGATGGGGTCTCCAATCACGTCGGATATAATGAGTGATACGATTTTAGCTGGATATGCTTCTTTTGCTAGTCGGCCTCCCTTAACTTTGGATATATGCTTTCTCACCGCATTGATTTCTTTTATGTCCGCCCCACATTTGAGTAGTAATTTTGTTACCTCAATCACCTCTTCCAAGTTAACTCAGTCTGCAGGGAGAGGA
>QMRA01000113.1:0-3792 GCA_003649155.1 Thermoproteota archaeon
CGAAGTAATTGACTGTGCTGAATTCTTCAATGGATGGGACTGGGACGGAGACGGGGAAGTTGAATACGGAATTGGTATAAGCTGCAAGAGACAAGCACAAAGCCCATGGACTGCAATCGACTTTGCAGCACCTTACACAGTTATACCAGGCGCACCAAGCAAATACACAGGTGTACTATACTTTGACCCAGAAACAATGGAACCACTAGTTAACACCCCAGGCTGGATAAAGGGATTTGAAAAATTCAAAGAATTGATCCAACACGGTCCACCAGGAATTAAAGACTTTGACGTTAGTGACGTTAGAGCTAGATTTACACGTGGAGAACTAGCCATGGGAGTTGACTGGACAGACATGGGACCACTATCTATCGCAGAGGACTCAGTTGTAGCAGGCAAAGTAACCTTTGCTATGTTACCGGGATCCCTCGAAGTATATGACAGAGAAACTGGGACATGGAAATCACTAACAGAACCCAACCAAATCGCGATTCTAAACTTCGGTGGCTGGTCGTTCTTCATCTCAAAATACTGCAAGAACCCCGACCTAGCCTACAAGTACATTAAATGGATGGTAATGCCAGAACACGCAAACTACCTAGCAATAGCAAAAGGAGAAACCGGAGTAAACATCTTCAGATACTCGCAATTCTATGATGAAGACCCAGACCTCTGGTTAGAAGTTGGCTGGGACGAAGACAGCGCAAGACAGTACTGTAACATTATAAAGAGCATTTACGAGAACCCATACGCTGTCTGGGACATAAGAATTCCAGGATTCCAAAGATTCTGGGATGCATTAGACACGGCAATGTCTGAAATTGCGGCTGGAACAAAAACACCGGAAGAAGCCGCTGAATGGCTATACAATGAATGGAACAGTATAATTGAGGACTTAGGAAAAGATGAACTATTAGGATATTACAGAGAAGATCTCGGTCTACCACCGCTAGGAGAGGTTGTCACTTCACAAATGGTCTTGTCACTAGTTCCATTGCTAATTGCTGCAGACACCTCCGCTACGCTGTTACGTAGATTTTAAAGTTTTAAATCCATATCTTTATTTTTTATTTATCTTTCGAACATCTTTTTGGAATTTTTAAATTTATTTTAATTGTTGCTAAGCAGATTTAACTTAATTTGTCAATGTAAATAGTATTAATTGACATCGTGAGGACTAAAAATAAATAATTTTATTAATAAAATACCTAAAGTTAGGCTTGTTACTTAACCATATGGGATACGGGGTGTGAAGGTCTTGAAAGCATCGAAGAAGCCGGAAAGCCGTAGGAAAATCGGATGGATGGAGAGAAACATTAAAATCTTGTTTGTCGCACCCGCTATAGCTTATCTCTTGGCTTTACTGCTGTTTCCGGCAATTTTTAACTTGTATGCCTCTCTCCATAACTGGTGGATTGGAAGATCACCTGAATTCATAGGAGCAGAGAACTTTGTAGAGCTATTTCACGATAACCGCTTTATAAACGATGTCATAGTCACCTTTAAGTTTGTTATTATTGCCGTTACCCTAGAAGTTGGTATAGGTTTTCTATTAGCATTAGCAGCCACAAAAATAACAAAAGGAGCTCAGGTCTACAGAGTCCTATTTATTTTTCCAATTATGGTTGCTCCGATTGCTGCAGGATATATGTGGAGAATGCTTCTTCACGCAGACTACGGAGTAATACCAGCACTTCTGGAAAAACTAGGTTTCCCTCGAGTAGAAATAATTTCAAACCCTAAATTAGCTTTCTGGGGAATAATACTAATTGACGTATGGCAGTGGATGCCTTTCGTATTCCTAGTTACTTATGCTGGTCTCACCGCCTTACCCAAGGAACCCTATGAAGCTGCTCTTGTTGATGGCGCATCCTCATGGCAAATATTCCGTCACATAACATTGCCTCTAATTTCTCCAATACTTCTAACAGTAACTTTGCTAAGGTTTGTTGAAGCATTTAAAGTGTTTGACATCATTTACATCACGACCGGTGGTGGCCCAGGGATAATGACCGAAAGCTTATCGCTCTACGTATATATACAAGGTCTCAAGTTCTTTAACTTAGGTTATGCCGGCTGTATTGCTTGGGTCTTCTTTCTCATAGTGATGGTGATAACAACCATTTATATTATGAGATTAAGACGAGAGATGAAACTCTAAGGAGGTTAAAAAATGGGTAGCCGCAGAAATTTGTCGAAAAAATCTGCAATATTAGATTTTATACCCTACCTTGTACTTACTATTGTTGTAGTGTTTCTTCTCTTTCCAGTATATTGGATGGTTATCACTTCATTTAAAAGACCTATTGATACTACAACGCCGACTTTAATACCTTTTGTTGATTTTCAACCAACATTGCGTACATGGACGGATATAGTTTTTGGTTTTAACTTTTATCAGTCAGTCAGAGCACTTCTTAACAGTGTAATAACTGCAACGGTGAGCGCGACTCTATGCGTGTTAATTGGTGGTGCTGCTGGCTATGGACTTTCAAGGTTTAGATTTGAAAAGTGGAAGAATAGAGACATAGCAAGCTTTGTACTTGCGCAACGAATGATGCCACCAGCGGTAGCTCTTGTACCACTTTTCATAATGATGAACTATCTTCGCTTAATTGACACGCTAATAGCCATAATTCTGATTCACACGGCTTTTAATTTACCCTTCGCAGTATGGATATTAAAAGACTTTTTCGACGAGATCCCTGTTGAAATAGAGGAGGCTGCAATGGTAGATGGATGCACTAGAACAGATGCATTTCTCAAAATAGCTTTACCATTGGCAGCTCCTGGTCTTGTAGTTTCATGGATTTTTTGTTTAGCGTTTTCATGGAATGATTTAATGGTAGTATTGGCCATGGCATACAATAAAGCTGTAACTTTACCGTGGATGATTGCAACAGGTCACTCCATGAGAGCATTGGAATGGTGGACGATAAGTGCGTATGGAACCCTTGCAATTGTCCCGCCAATGATACTTGCAGCTCTTATTCAAAAATATATAGTTAGAGGTTTAACCTTTGGAGCTGTTAAAGGTTAAAACATTAAAATTTGAAAGGGGAGTTACAATAAATGGTAAAAATACATTTAGAACATGTAACAAAAGTGTTTGGAGAAGTAGTGGCAGTAGATGATGTAACCCTAACAATTAGAGAAAAGGAGTTCATGGTGCTTTTAGGGCCTTCAGGTTGCGGTAAAACAACGACATTAAGGATAATAGCGGGACTTGAAGAACCCACAAAAGGTGAGGTTTACATAGATGATCAACCAGTCACCTATCTACCGCCCAAAGACAGAGACATAGCTATGGTGTTTCAAAATTACGCTCTCTATCCGCATATGAAAGTCTACGACAACATAGCATTTCCATTAAAACTTAGAAAATACCCTAAGGAAGAGATCGACAAAATGGTTAAAGAAGTTGCAGAAATGCTTCACATAGAGGACCTCCTTGACAGAATGCCCAAACAACTAAGCGGCGGAGAACAGCAACGTGTAGCGCTTGCAAGAGCACTAATAAGAAGGCCAAAAGCATTCCTTTTAGACGAGCCATTAAGCAACTTGGATGCAAAACTAAGAGTTGTAATGAGGGCGGAGTTAAAAAGGTTGCAAAAAGAACTTGGAGTTACAACAGTATATGTTACACATGACCAAGCTGAAGCAATGACAATGGCTGATAGAATTGCCGTCATGAAAGATGGAAAAGTTTTACAAGTTGGGTCCCCAGCAGACGTATTTAACAAACCTGTAAACCTCTTCGTCGCAGGGTTCATAGGAAGCCCACCCATGAAC
>QMRA01000114.1:0-3788 GCA_003649155.1 Thermoproteota archaeon
GTTGTAATTATACTACTATCTTCAATGTTTACAACAAGTACTTCGTTTACTGGTGACATCGTAGAGGATCCTAATTCAACTCCATTTATAGTGGATATTGGTCCAATCTACGTTGATGACAGGTGGGTTGCATATGGGTTATATCCAGTTTATCCAGTAAGTGTTGGAGATGTTTGGAAAATTGAACTTCCCGACGAGCTTCTTAAGACCTCCATTAGGATGGCTATTCTAAATGCCTTGGGCATAAAGCACATCGGTTACTGGCAGTTCATCAGCCTCTGTGAAGTTTACAGGTATGAGGAGTTCTTGGACTACTTCAACTTATCACCTGAAAATGTCGGAAGAATGAAGTTGAATGGAGAGTGGGCTTACCTTCAAGCCATTGATAAAGAGGTTATAGAAGTACATCACGCAAGAGAGCACTACCAAAACTATCTCGTCCAATTACTGAAGCAAATGTTTGACGCTGGAATGAGTGGCGTAACATTTGATGGTGGACTTGGAGATTACTACTTCAAGAGCGGATATAATAGCTTTGACCCTGAAACGATGAAACTATTCAACCAGTACTTAGCATCAAAGTATACTAGTGAAGAATTGCGTGAAAAATTTGGAATAACTGACATTGATAGCTTTAACTTCAAAGAATATTTAAACAACTTGGGATACTATGACGACAGCGTATTTGAAGCTCAAACATTTCCAAGCGAACCTACAGCGAGAGCACTATGGAAGGAGCTACTAGAATTCGACCTAGTTCGCCTCATAGACCTATACAAGAAAATACGCGAATCAGTAGATTCTTGGGAGATTCAAACTGGAAGAAAATTCATAGTTTTAACAAACTCACCTACAGAGCACACAATAACTGCCTGGGGGTATCCATACAACTTTCTCCTCCTCCTCCCACTAGTTGACGGATTCGGCTATGAAATAGACTGGGGTGTGGAGAGAAACACCTACCCAAATAGAACAGAACTGCCAAACTTCAGAATAATTACAAGTCTAGGTAAAATCTTGAGGAGCTGGACGCTTCCAGAGTCAAAGTTAGGTCTAATTGCAATAGCAGAACTTATAGCTGTAAGTGCAGAAGAACCTGAACCTGAAATTGCATTAATGATAGGAAATGAAGTTAAAAGATTGTACACGAACTTCAGCCTATTAATTCAATGCAATCCACAGCTATATGGGCAAGAAAGGTATGGTCAAATAGCACTAATATATCCCATGGCTTCAGCTTGGTACACTACATTTCCACATCCAGTAATTCCAAATACTTGCTACATAGACTTTGAAGGAGCCTACTACCTACTAGAAGATTCACACTACACCGTAGACATCATCGTTTTCGGAGACAATAAGTGGTACACTCGAACACCAACCTTAAGCGAATTGTCAAAGTACAGTGCAATAGTGCTTTCAAATGCAGCATACTTGACAGACGACCAAGTACAACTCATAATCGACTACGTGAAGAATGGAGGAACACTCATCGCAATAGGAGACTTGGGAATCTACAATGAACATGGAGAGAGAGTTGACAGACTAAAGCTAGAAGAAATGCTTGAAGACACATATGAAACCAAGTTCGGATTATACTGCACAGTTCACAGCTATGGGAATGGGCAAGTAATACACATACCAGAAAACATTGCCTGGAGATACTTCTTCGACAGATTAGAATACAATCCTGAGGCGAAGGAGCTTCTAGAGAGCTTCAAGTCTCTCATAAACTCCGTCTATCCAAATGAAATTGAGACAGACCTACCAGATAGAGTGAATATAATTAGGTACAAGAATGATGAAATTGGAAACATGGTATTCTACCTAGTCAATTACGATTGGGACTTCCAAAATAAAGAGCCAATTAAGCATCATAATATAAAATTCAATTTCAAGCTACCATACTCCCTAATCGACAAGGAAATTGAAATAAAAGTGTACACAGGAGATTATCCTGAAGGTAAGTCCTTACCATTCACTAGGGATGGAGAGTGGATTAAGCTAGAGCTACCAGAAGTAGCAGTTCTAACTGTTATTGAATGTCGAATCGCAAAGCCAAAAGGTAAGCCAATGATAATATCTGAGCCGACGGTAATTGAGGGTCAAAACATAACTTTAACCGGGGATTTAATCATAGAATCGGACTTAGTCCTAATAAACTCTGAAATAATCGTGGACATTGACAGCTGGGAGCCAGTTAAAATAGAAGTTCTTCCAGGCGGATCACTCACCATGATAAACTCAGTCCTAAGTAAAGTAAATGGAAACTACTATGTAATTGTACATGATGGAGCTAAACTATACATGGAAAGCTCAGAAGTCAGCAAAGCAGGTTTATGGGGCCCATTGATTAGAGCAGGCTTCACAATCCACGCTGACGATGCAGTCATAGTTAACTGCAAATTCCACGACAACTACATGTTCGGCCTACAATTCTACAATGTAAGATACGCATTTATATCCAACTGCGAATTCTACAACAACAAAGCGGGAATTTCAATCGCACTTGCAGGAATGATAGAAACAGTAAGAAACAACTTCCACGACAACAACATTGGAATATACGCAACAGACGTTAAGAAATTAAGAATTATGGACAGCGTATTCGCAAGCAACAAGTACTTAGGGCTAGCCATCGAGAGAACCAACAACCTAGAAATATACAGCACAACAGTTACAGGGCCATCAAAATGTGGAGTCTATGCAAGAGCATCATGCATTAAAATACACGGGTCAACAGTAAAGTCAAATGAAGTAGGAATATTTGTAGATGGATCACCACTAGCAATAATACTATCAAATAAAGTTCAAGACAACACTAAGTGCGGAATCTACCTCAACAAAATAGTCTCACTAGGAAACTTCCCATGGGACTGGTGCAACATGAAGCTACCATCACTTCTATGTGAAGGATTCATCATAGGAAATGAAATCACGAGAAATGGAGTAGGAATACAAGTTGAAAACAAGGAATACTACACTAATGAATTCATAAGAATACACAACAACACCATAAGTGAAAATCAAGTAGGACTAACAATATCAAACTCAGTAGCAAAAATCTATGCCAACAACTTCATTAATAATGATGCACACGTAGGAGAAGTTGAAGGACCTGCAGAATTCTACTACGATTTCATATTAGCAGGAATGAGAATAGCTCTAAAAACGATTGGAAACTACTGGGACGACTACACTATAGGAGAAACCTATCAAGTCGCACCTGGATACGAAGACATGTACCCACTAACCAAGCCAGCAGTTGTCCCATACATAGAAGACATAACACCACCACTCATACGAATAGTAGAATTTAGAAAAGTTAAAGAAGAAGGCGGAATTACTGAGTTCACCTTAACAATTGAAGCTGAAGACGACACTCTGCTTTCAGGAGCATTTCATCCCAATCTCCACGCGCCATTTGCATTCTTCTCAATATGGAGCCCCTATCAAGAGTTCGAGCACGCGTGGATGGGGTCAAGCGGAGAACTTCTCCCGCCAGAAGTTGGAAATCAACTACCTGAAGAAGTCCTGAAGAAAGTGGTGAGGCAATATAGCATACCTCTAAACACTACTTGGCTAGAGAAAAGCTGGATAGCCGTATACGTTCAAGACATGTATGGAAATTGGGCCAGAAATGACACCATGCCACCACACGTAGCAATAGCCATTCAAGAACCACTTGAAGTAACTGAAACCGACGAAGTAACAGTAAAAGCTTTAGCATTCGACTGGAGCGCGATATGGAGAATGATTCTAAAGTACTATGACGGGAAAGAATGGAA